>JBCCJB010000026.1:0-19982 GCA_039028015.1 Planctomycetota bacterium | reverse complement strand
GTGCCCGAGTGCCGCACAAAGGAAGTGTGCTACAAGGTGTGCAAGATGGTCTGCGAGCCCCGCACGAAGACTTGCAACTACACGACCTGCAAGATGGTTCCTGAGTGCCGCACGAAGACCTGCAACTACACCGTTTGCAAAATGGTCTGCGAGCCCCGCACGAAGACTTGCAACTACACCGTTTGCAAGATGGTGCCGGAATGCCGCACGAAGGTGTGCAACTACACCGTGTGCAAGATGGTCCCCGAGTGCCGCACCAAGACGGTTTGCTCAACGACCTGCCGCAAAGAGTGCTACCAAGAGACCATCAAGGTCGCCAAGTGCCGTAAGGTTTGCGAACCTTACACGGTCACCAAGTGCGTGCCTCGCGTGGTCTGCAAGCAAGTGCCGGTTGAAGTGTGCTGCCCCGCTCCGACGTGCTGCGGCGGTGCCGTTAGCTCGCCGAGCGACATGGGTGGCTGCGGATGCGGCGAATCAGCTTGTGGCGGTTGCGATGCTGCACCAGCGTGCGGCGGCTGCGACGTTGCCCCAGCATGCGGATGCGAACCAGCTCCGGTTTGCTGCCCCAAGAAGGAAAGCTGCATCAAGACCTTGTTGAACAAGATCTTTGCACCTAAGCCAGCATGCGGTTGCTGCGAGCCAGTGCCAGCCTGCGGTTGCTAATCAAATCCCGGATCGGCTCATCGCGTCACCAAGCATGACGCGATGGGCTTCCGGAACCATACCTGTTTTCAACGGACGCTTCTGGAAGGACCCAGCGGATGACGTCGTGAATGCTCCCTCCCGACTTGATCGACCCGATACCAAAACTTGAACCGGGCCACAGTCGCAACTGAACATTCCATAGTCATCTAAGCCTCCATGGACCACAGCGAAGACCACTGCGACCGGGTCGAGCCTCTCAGCGAGGTTCGACCCGGTTGGCATTTTGGGGCAGCCCTTGTTGACGCGTTTTCGTGTCCCGCGATTTTTTGCTGCAAATGACCGTCAGTCGTCGAGTTTCTCTCGAACCATCACGCGGTCATCCTTGATCATGATGTCAAAGCAATCGGCTTTGGTCCTGGGATTGTCTTCCCACGTGCCATCCTTAAGTCGAAATCGCCACGCGTGCCAGGGGCAGGCCACGCTGTCACCTTCGATGAAACCCTCAGCCAGCGAAGCTCCCATATGTGGACATAAATCGTCGATTGCGTACCAACCGTCGGGGCGCCGAAATACTGCAACCATGCGACCATCGACGGGTACGGCTTTGCCAACATTTTCTTCAAATTCGTCGATGTGACCAACGTCCTCGTATTCGCTCATGGCTCTGGTTTGTTTGACATCAAGTTGTGGGAAACGGCGTCAGCAACCGATCCGGGTTGCATCCTCGCGCGGCCGCCCTTCACACTATACGGGTGGCGACCCATTGCTGTACGGATGAGCAAACTCAATCGAGCGAAGACATGATCAATCACCAACTGCGACGCAAATTGGAATCGACCGTTTGGCCGCAGGTGCAAATGCCGGCTCAGTACGTGGGCGGTGAACGCAACGCAATCGTGAAGGACCACCGTGAACTGAGCGGCAAGCTCGCGATTGGTTTTCCTGATGCTTACACGATCGGGATGAGCCATCATGGGCTGCAAGTACTCTACAGCCTGATCAATCAACATGCCGAGTGGTGTGCCGAACGGGTCTTCGCGCCTTGGCCTGACATGGAGGCTCAACTTCGCAAGCACGAATTGCCGCTGTATTCGCTGGAGACCTTCACCCCGCTTCATGCGTTTGATGCCATTGGGTTATCGCTACAGTACGAAATCAGCGCCCCCAATGTGCTGACGATGTTGGATTTGGGTGGTGTGCCGCTTGATGCGATTGATCGGACCATGGCCAGTCCACTGCTGATTGCTGGTGGTCCGTGTTGCCAGAATCCAGAGCCGATGGCGGATGTTTTTGATGTGATGATCACGGGTGACGGAGAACCGGCACTGCCCGAAATTTTTTCAGCGTGGTTGCGTCATCGTGCGAACGCTCGACGCGACGATGGGACATTTGACGAGGGCGTGCTAGGTCGGCGGCAGCGTGAGCATGCCTTGGCACAACTTGCCAATGAGTTTGATTACGCCTACGTGCCTCGGTTCTATCGTCCCGGTTATCACAGCCAGACCGGGCGTGTCACCGGACTCGAGCGACTCAGGCCGGATGTCCCCGAAACAATCGCGCCCAGTGTGATTAACGATCTGGATGGCATTCCGCTGCCGACGGCTCCCATCGTGCCGTACATCGACTGCGTGCATGATCGGATTGCGATCGAGATCATGCGTGGGTGTCCGCATCAGTGTCGTTTCTGTCAAAGCACGATGATCAAACGTCCGCTGCGTGTCCGAGAAGTTGACACCATCGTGGCGGCGGCACAAGAGAGCTACCGCAACACTGGCTTTAACGAAATAAGCATCCTTTCGTTATCCAGTAGCGATTACCCGCACTTTGAATCGCTTGTTAAGTCGATGCATGAGGTTTTTCGACCGCTTGGCGTTAATATCAGCGTGCCAAGTTTGCGAGTCAATGATCAACTTGAATCATTGCCCCAACTGCTGGGTAGCACGCGGCGGAAATCACTCACCTTAGCCCCTGAGGTCGCTCGCGATGACATGCGAAAACAAATTCGCAAGAGGATCAAAAACAGCGATCTGATCAAGGGATGTCGCGCGGCATTCCAGAACGGCTTTGAAAGCGTCAAACTCTATTTCATGTGCGGTTTGCCAGGTGAGCGATCTGTCGATTTGGATGGCATTGTCGATCTTGCCGAAGAAATCGCGTCCGTCGGTAAGAGCGTGCTGGGACGCTATCCCAAAGTAACCGCGAGTGTGTCGAACTTTGTTCCCAAAGCTCACACGCCGTATCAATGGAACGGCATGCAGCGTCGCGAATATTTCCAATGGGCGCACAAGTATCTGTGGAGCCGTCGACGCATCCGCAGCGTCAATATCAAATGCCACGATATCGAAACGAGTCTGCTCGAGGGCGTTCTATCTCGCGGCGATCGCCGAACGGGAAAAGCGATCCGCTTGGCGTGGCAGCGGGGAGCCCGAATGGACGGTTGGACGGAATATTTGGATGCGGATCGTTGGTGGCAATCGTTGGCCGATGCGGGCATCGATATCGAGAGTCAAGTCCATGAGCCATATCAACTGCTC
The DNA here is from genome assembly GCA_039028015.1 of Planctomycetota bacterium. Lineage (GTDB taxonomy): Bacteria > Planctomycetota > Planctomycetia > Pirellulales > Pirellulaceae > Rhodopirellula. Next base: position 16,803 of record JBCCJB010000026.1, on the reverse strand, counting down.
GACAAACTCCCTTGGGATCACGTCAATGTGAAGTTCGGTCGCTACTATTTGGAAAAAGAACAGAAACGTTCGGCGATCCAGCTCGCCGACATGGCAGCGGCGACTTAGGCCTATCAGAAAACCATTGAGTCGAACGCGCTAGCGTCGGACAGCATCTGAAATGCAAAGCGAAATTGAGGCCCGGGGCTAGCGCCAACATTGAGCCAATTCGCTTGGTTTCGGAATAGGCAGTTAGTAGTCCGCGCGCGAAAAGTAAACGCAGCTCAACGTCAGCATCATCGCGATGAATGCGAAGCAACCGATCAATGGTCCTTTCGCGTCGAACTGAATCACGTCCGCCGTTGCCGATTCGCCTCGTTCCATCACGAATGCGGATTCCCCGGACACGATCGATGCGGTGGTTTCACCCAATTGCATCACCGGTGGGGTGATGGTTTCGACAGCGCCCAACACGAATCGATCGATCCACCGCCAGAATGAAAGCGTTGGTGCGAAAGTCATTGGCGACGGGAATGACATTTGATCTGACACGTCGCTCAATTCAAATGTCGCTACGCTGTCGGTCTCGTACGCGACCAATAAATGCTGGTTATCGGTATCCATCGCCAAACAACGAGCCTTATTAACGTTCGCGGCAGGGCCGAATTGAAATTGACCTTCGGAATCGGTCGTCAACACCCGTACCTCTCCTTGTGTGGTGCGAACAAAAAACCGGTTGGGTTTTCCGCTCCACGGGACAATCTGGATGGGTGCGATGCCATCGGGCAATTGTTCGCTGGCAAGTGGTTTCAAGTCAGTTGAGGCGAAGGTCTGCAAGCTTCCATCCGCTCGGCAGACAACCACGACGTCTCTGGAACCTGTCAAAATCACAGACGATGATCCGGCCGCAGGTTCCAATCGTTGTGCGCCTTTCAATTGCCAGCGCGATGACGTTTCAGACCTGGGTGTCGATAACCGCTGAAGTTGATCACGCGTCAGAACAAACAAATCGATGCTCTCGGGCCGTTCCACAATCGCCAGGCGTGTTGGCGGACTTAGGACCACCTTTGGCGGCAGGATCGATACAAAGTCATCGTTGGCACCCCCTTGGAGCGTCGTCAATGCACGCAACCATGAACCCAGATCGTTATTCCCGCGACGCGATGAAGGCGAATCCGCTCTCGTTTTCGCTGGTTGGTCATCGGTTTCCGAGGGCGATTCGGATAAGGATCGTCGGACCATCTTGGCATCCGCAATCAAAACGTCTGCCGTATTGATCGCCATCACATGCCCGTCAGACAATCGGCGCAAACCTTCGGTCGCGTTGGGCAATCGAAGGACCGGATTGACGGCCCAGTCATCTTCCCGAGAAAGGCTAATCAGATCGAGCGCTCCCGATCCAAACGGGTTGAAACGACCTCCGCGAACTTTCGCGGTTAGCACCGTCGCGTCGTCATGTGCAATCGGTTTGAGTACCCGATCGTTGGTCATGGCTTCACTCGCGATCAATTCGACCCACTGATTGGTGTCACGCTCAAATCGAACCAAGCCGCTACCGCCGGTTGAACCAATCCAGTCATCACCAATCACGGTCAATGTTTCGATGCGATCGGGCTGTTCGATTCGGGCCTCAAAAAGACCACCAATCACACCAACGACGATGCAGATGGCAGCCAAAGCACCCGCAGCTGCAATCGAAATGATGGGCGATCGCCATTTCAAACCAGCCGGGACGGAGACGGCAAAGAAGACAGCGAACAAAACAATGGCAACCGGAATGCAAAACAAGATTCGCGGATTCCAGATTCCCAGTCGCCAACCGGCGATCAGGTAGAGACCGACAACCAACTGTGCGACGCAAACGCAAACGAACGCGCAGCCGCCCACGAATTTTGCCACCAACAGCCCGCTCCGGCTGATCGGTTTGCTCAGTAACAAATGCAGTGAACCGGGTTGCAGCATGTCGGGAATGATTGACGCGGTCACGAGCACGCCCAGGAACACCAGGACAAACCCAAGTAGCCAATGCACCAACGTGGGAATGACAAACTGATTGAACAAGAGTTCGAATTGCGCGCGATCGATTTCAAATCCGGTGGGAAAATCAAGCGTTCCGTATGTCAACAGAATCGACCGTGATGACCGCGCCTCGAATACACCCGGCAAGGCAGCTTCAATCCTCAGCCGCGCGCGACGCCGAAGGAGCGATTCGTCTAACTCCGCAGTCTCCGATGCATCTAATTCGCGCAGCTCACGCAAGCGAACGGTTTCCTTCCAGGCTTGGGCGTCGTACCAACCTGGATCCGATTCGTTGTCTCTCTGGGCATCCGAATCGATCATTTCGTTGAGCGCATCTGTAAGTAATTTGACGCGGATGCGGACCTCATCACCTTCGCCAACCCGACGCAGCTTTCGTTGAAGCTCATCTGGCATGGCACGGGCCAGTCGCCCCAATGGTTGGTTCGCCTCAGCGGGATCAACCAACCCACGCGCCAACAGCGCCTTCATGCGGGTGCCGTTATACAAGTCAAACCAGCGGAATGACGTGGTGTAATCCTCTCGAGTACCCAGTGGCACTAGTGCTGCAAGCAATAACCAAATCGCAAGCATGGCGGCCCATAGCACACGCGATGCAAAAGCCGCTCGGAACGAATCGGCAATGACCGCAAGGTATGGCCGCAACCACATCATCGCTCTGGCCCCGATGCTGCGTTGCCGACAAGCCGCATGAACGTGTCTTCAAGCGTCACGCGATGAGGAATGATTGATCGAATCGAGCCTTGCGTTTCGCGGATCGTATCGACCAACAGGTCGAGGTGTTGTTGAGGCAGCTTGGAAAGCGTGACACGGTAGGCCGGTTGATCCGAGTCGGGTAACGATTCGATTTGCATTTGATCGGGGATCACATAACCAGAATTTCGAAACGCGTTTTCGATGAAGTCCCGCGTCGAAGTCACCTGATCCGGAATGGCGAAATCCACTTGCATGTCAGGGACATCGCCGGAAGCGAGTTCAGACATGGGGCCGCTGGCAAGAACGCGGCCGCCGGCCATGATCGCAAGATGCGTGCAAACGACTTCGACTTCATGCAAGATATGACTATTCAGGAAGATCGTCTTTCCGGCATCGCGAAGCCGTTCAATCACACCACGGACTTCGCTACGACCAACGGGATCAAGTCCATCGGTCGGTTCGTCGAGAACCAACAAATCGGGGTCATGCATTAAGGCTTGAGCAAGTCCCAAACGTTGCAGCATCCCTTTGCTAAACCGGCGTACCGATTCTCGATCACGCGACGCTAATCCGACGATTGCCAAAAGCTCATCGGAGCGATGACGAATGGTCGATGGGTCCAAACCGCTCAGCTTGCCATAGAACGATAAAGCGGTCCGAGCGGTGTGATGGCGATCGATCCGGAGCGCTTCGGGAAGATAGCCGACTCGTCGTCGAGTCTTCGCCGTTCCCGCAGTCGACCCGAAAAGCGATGCGGTCCCCGCGGTCGCCTTGATCACACCCAACAAAACTTTGATCAGTGTGGTTTTGCCAGCCCCATTTGGGCCTAGCAAACCAAATACGTTTCCCCGATCCGCAGTCAGGTCGACACCGCGAAGGGCGTGGATCGAATCGCGGCGAAGCAATCGCGAACCGCGATAGGTCTTCTCAACGCCTTGAACCGAAACGATCGGACAATCCAACGGGTGCGCATGCGGCTCTGACGAAGTCAATTGGCGGGTCACCAATGGGTTAGCCAAGCAGGTTGCGCAGCATCAATGCAATGCAGGTCGCCGCGGCAACCACCATGACGCCCAGCAATAACCACTTGTGTGCCGGATGTTGCCATGCTGGTGTGTTGACTTCACGATTGTAAAGATGCCGGAATCGTTCTCGTTCGCTGGGCGAATCAAAAACGCCGTCTTCGACTAGCTCCTGCAGTCCAAACTGGATTTGATACTCCACCACGCCGAATATGTCCTGGCGGTGTCTCCCCTCATCGACGCCAATGCCTTCGAAGTACCACAACTGGTGGCCAAAGTGGTCCTCGCGTTCCTCTCGATCATCGACGCATTGCACGGCAATGATGTCACTACTTTCCAGACAAAAGCCCGCACGCGCGATCGCCCGGCCGCAGTCCAGCCTGACTTGCTGCAGCGTTCGGGGGGAGTACTGGCGTGTTGGCGTTTCAGCGCGCATGATTCGAATCCGCGAAACAGAGCGATAGGGTGTCGAATGTCACATTATGGGGTCAATGCGGTTGCCGGTCACCGCCAGAATGCAAAAATTTGCCAAACCGTTTACCACACTTCAGCTTAGCAAAAAGCCAATTGGTTGGGCGACTATCCCAGATGCAGCCGAAGATTTATCGACGATCAAAATTGAAAAGAATTCAAGGCGATGCCATCCTCCCCAGGCCGAATACCGTCCGTAGGAACGCCCCACAACGACATGTTCGCCTTTTGCCTCCGACGATGCGAACGCGATATAGGCAGGTCGAACACATCAGCCGATTGAGCTTCGCGACCTGTCATCCCCACTCATCTTTGAAATTCGACTGATTCAACTGACATCATGCCCATTTTACCATCGGAGCCGGATTGCTATCCGCATGATTTGCTTGATCTCGAGATTCCTGAAGACGACGCGTGGTGGTTGTTGTACACCCGTCCGCGTCAGGAGAAAAAGCTGGCTCGTTATTTGAGGGAACATAATCTGCCTCACTACAGCCCGCTGGTGCCGCAGCGATATCGATCCCCGGCGGGGCGTTTGCGAACGTCGTACGTGCCGCTCTTTTCGACGTACGTTTTCTTGCGCGGCGAGAATCAGCAACGACATGAGGCGGTGTGCAGCGGCAGCGTCATGAAGTCATCGCCGATTTTGCAGGTCGAAGACTTGGTCGATGACTTGCGTCAGATTCGAGATTTGATCGCGATGGAAGTGCCGTTGACAATTGAATCGCGAATTGAAGCTGGCCAGAACGTCCGCGTTCGAAATGGCTCGTTTGCTGGTTATGAAGGCGTTGTGATTCGGCGTGACCGCGAGACTCGGTTATTGGTGTGTGTTCGATTCATGGATCAGGGCGTCAGCGTCAAACTGGATGATTGCCAGCTCGAGCCGATTTGAGACGTCAATCGGAAGATCACCAGTACGACGGACTTCCGAGACCGTCGCAAAACCAGTCTTTGACGGATTTGGAAGTCTGTTTTGCAAGCCAAACGTAACTCTGATTGAACAATCCAAAACCGTTGTTGGATTACGGCGCCATGCGATCGACGCGAATGCCGCATCTGGATTCGATCGCCTCAAACTGGCGTTGCAGGTGGCCGGCCGTGATCCATGCCCAGCCGCGCACCGATATGGCTTGATCATCGAATGTGGCCATACGATTCCAGGCAACCGGTGTGAGTCTTTCAAGAAGCGTGATGTTCGCTTTCCGCAACGCACCCAATTCGGTGATCAACTGGGTCACCGTACCCAAGCCATAGCGGGATTTCACGAATGCTTCGGTGTCGAATTTCACCAAAGGACCGGGATCACCCGCGGCGGTTCTCCAAATGCGATCACCAAAACCGCGCTCGGCATCGATGCAGTGCGAGAACACTTGGCGAATTGTCCAAGGATGTGGCTTCTGATTCTCGTCAATCAAAATCGCTGAAATGCAGCTGGCCAACTCACACATCCAGTAAAGCTGGCTCGATAGCACGGTTATCGCTTGCTCGCCGTCGACATCACCAACCAACGTTCGATACGTTTCACCGCCCAGTTCGTTCGGTTCGGGACGGCGGTCGTTAGTTCTCAAATTCGACGACCTTCAGGTTCGGATACGTTTCAATCAACTCGTCGATAAGGTCGTATCCGATATCGGTATTGGCAACATTGAGTTCTTGCAACTCTGGCAGTTTGGCAATCGCCGCAAAGCTTTCATCGGTGAACAGCGTGCCCGCTAGGTTGAGCTTTTTGAGCTTCGTCATCTTCAGGATGATGGGTAACGATTCATCGCCGACCGCAGTCGACTTGAGATCCAGTTCGGTGAGACTGGTTAACTCGCCAAACTCAGCCAATGCGGCATCGTTCGTTTTGGTTTCCCAAAGACCGAGGTATTCGAGGTTGGTGAGCGAGCCCAGCTTCGCAATGCCATCCGCCGAAGCAATCCGGCACTCCGCGATGTCGAGATAGGTGACCTGAGGCATGCTCGCGATCACGGCTAGCGCGTCATCGCCAATGGAACTGTCTCGCAATTCAAAACGCGACAGGTTTGGATTACCGGTCAAATGCTGTAGGCCTTCGCTGGTGACATCGCATCCACGGACACGCAGCCGTCGCAGTTTTGACAGACCTTTAAGTTCCGCCAATCCGGCATCATCGACTTTGGAATAATCGGCTTGCAACTGTTCCAGTGTCGACACGTTGCCGAGCATCTTCATTGTTGGCATGCCGATCGTGGTGCAGTAATTGAAGTTCAAGCTCTTCAGCGGCAGGGAAGCCAATTCCACCAGACCCGCATCGGTGACCTTTGACTTTTCGAGTTGAACGTCCGCGATGCTGCCCGTCGCAGCGAGATGCGTCATCCCGACATCGCCGATATTAGTGTTGCGCAAATCAATGGCGCGTAGCCGGCTGAGCCCTGAGATCTCGGCCAAGCTCTCGTTTGTCACAGCTGTGCGGCGAAGCGAGAGCACCTGCAACGTGGACAGTTTGCCGACGCTTGTTAACGTCGAACCTGTGATGGCAGAGTCGCTGAAGTCGAGCCGCTCGATGCGTTTTAATTGTGTCAGGTTTTCCATGCCCGAATCGTCGACGCCCGTTCCGGTGAATCTTGCTTGACGGACGTTTGGAACACCAGCAAGTGACGACATCGCATCAGCAATCGATTCCGAACTGGCGATCGACAGTTGGGTGACGACGCCAGCATCATCGGTGACCAGCACAAAGCCGGCTGCCTCCAACGCCGCAATTGCAACGTCGTCTTGCGGAAGTGTGACCGGTTGCTTCGCAAGCGAGCTTTCCACGACCGATTCGCGGATGGATTCGGATGTCTGCTGGCGACATCCGAACGTGCTGAGAATGCTCAAGCAAGCGATGAGACAAACAGTTCTTCGGGACGGATGGTTAAAATGATGGGCTAACAATTTGCAATTTGTTTTGAAAGGAAACTCACGTTAAACGTTGGGCCGCAGAGTATAGCCAACGCGTCATGTCGCTTAAACGTCGGGCCACTATCTGGACAGCGTCACTTTGGATTAGCCGCTCGGCGTTAGCCGCGGTTTTCTCGAGCTAAACCGTGGCTAGCGCCAGAACGGCTAATGCGCTCAGTAATGCGATGAATCATGGTGTTTCTCATCCAAAGTAGCGCTGTCTAAATAGAACGTCGGATGGGTGATTTGCAATCGGCGCGATTCTGCCTCCGCCCCGTCACGATCACCGGATCGCGCTTGGGCCGCGATCGCACGACGTTTGAACGTTAGCCATTCGGGATCCTGCTGCGATAATCTAGATGCCAGATAGCTGAAAAGTTCATAGGCCCGTCGTTGGGATTCGGGGGACAGCAATACCTCATAGGCATCTGCCGCGGCGGCGACGGCTCTTCGGTTGGATCGATTTGGTGACACGTTTTCGCCTGACCAAATCTGCCAGCGTTGCCGTTCGATCTCATCCTCAATGGGCGATTGCCACTTCAGCCACGCCTTGGCGATGGGTTGGGCCTTGCTCGGGTCTTGGCGGAGGTCCCGCATCAATCGCCAACGTAAGAGGCTTGTCCAGTCTCGATCGATCGTTGTCAGGGCCAGCACATCAGCATTAGGGTTCAAGCGAAAGCTCGCGATTCGGCTGATCCATTCGGCGTGATCATTTTCCATGAGATCCATTTTTGATGATGCGATCCCCAACGTCGCAAGCAATGCGTTGCTCATCTGTGGTGAGAAATCGGCGACCGTGACGGTGGACAAATCATCGTTGTCACTGATGCAGACTTGGCCCCAGAGCTGGATTGCACGATTGATCGTTGAGGCATCAATTGCTGACGATGGGACGGAACTTGCCACCACCGCGGCTTCACGCAAGTCATCACGACGGATGGCGAGATCGATCCATTGATCTCGGGCCGTCTCTGCCGAGCTCGATTCGGGCCACCCTTCAATGACCGACATCAATCGATTCGAGACTTCGATTTGTGCGGCGTTTGCGGCTTGAAGTAATGACGCGGACTGCAGAACCAGTTCGGGCGCTTGGTGCTTCATTCCGATCGCATTCAATAGTTCCGCCGCTGCGAGTCGAGAATTTGGATGCTCCGTATCGGTCGCCAGAATGGCTGACGCTTTAATCGCGGATTCGATCGCGCGTTTGGCGATGTGATCCGATGCGGCGGCGCGAGCGAAGGTCACCGCGGCGGCACGCCCATTGCCGATTCGAAGCTGATAAATCGCATCGGCACGTTGCAATCGAACATCGGATGAAGCGTCTTGCGATTCTGACGGCGTCGCCGTTTCGCGATGAAGTTGTCCGTCACGAATACGAGCCATCGCCACTCGAGTTTTGGCTTGGTCACCAACGAGTTTTCCAAACTTCCGTTCGATGCGATCGACCGCTTCCGCCACATGAGTCGAGTTGGAGCCGTGGCGTTTGAATTGTAACTCAAGATCAGCCATTGCTAGGGCTGGGTGTTCATCAGCAGCAGAAGCAATCCAGCGGGCGGCTTGTTTGAGATCGCCCATCGATGAGGCAATGCGTGATCGCAACGATGCTTCCAACGGGGAGCCTGCCTGTTTGATTGCATCTGGTTTGGGCGATTGATGCCGCATGGCCAACGCAGCGGAGGCACGTTCGGGTTGACCTCGTCGCAGTTCGGCTTCGGCAACAAGTCGCAAGGCTTCATCACGAACAATGCCATCACTGGGTAGCGTTGCCAGGATGATTTCCGACAGCGCTACGGCTCGGCTTGCGATGGCAACTGCATCGCGTGAGCCGGCGGCGAACAGCTCCGAACGCATCACAATGATCTCCAAGCGTCGCAGCGCGAGCTCGGCACGCTGACGTTTCAGGCTCGCGAGTCGTCGCCGGCGATTCGCATCTTGAAGCTCGTCTGATTGTTGAATGATTTGCTGGTTCAATTCGTCAAAGCGATTTTGCAAACGACGCTCGATTGCATCGCCTCGTCCGAGTAATTCCTGCAGGCGATCAGGTGTTGTCGGAATCGCGATTCGAAGTGAGAGTTCACGTTGATAGTTCGCGACCAAGCTTGACCAACTATCGCTGTCGGACAGTTGAGCGGCGGCTGTCGAGGCCAGCGTTGCCGAAATCAACCAATATCGACAGGCAAACGCAGCGAGCGTCACGGTTCGGTCGCCAACAATGACACAGTGGGCCATCCAATTCGTCGAAGTGAATCGATGGTGGTGGTGATTTGATCCATCGTAATGTCACTTGCGGGAGACAGTACGATCGGAGGCGGACTCGACGCAAGCTCAAGCAGCGGTTTAAGTTCGCTTTGCAATTGAGGCCATCCGGAAACCTGGCGCGTGCCAAATCCAAATGCGGGCACGCGGGAAGATTCCGCCATCATGATTGTGACCACCAATTCGTCCGGCCGAATCGATTCGCTCAAATCCTGTCGCTCTTGACCATTGGTAAGGTCATTTGGTGAATCCCTCTCGACCCGCGCAAGCGGTCCTGGCAGGTCCTCGTCGGGAATGTCAAACGAACTGGTCCAGACGAAAAAGACCAGCAGCAAAAAAACCACATCGACCATGGTGGTCATTGATAGGTCGGTGATCTTGCGTGGCACGTGTCGCGAGGGTGCTCGCATGATTGACCTTGCGTCCTATTTGCCTTGTGTCGCGATCGAAATGGAATCAACACCGACCGCCGACAATTGACGCAGCAGTGGTTGCACCGTTTCGAAAGGCACCGACCGATCAATCCTCAATCGAATTGGATCGGCTGTGGATGACCTTTGCTGCTTCATCGTCACTCGCGTTGCCAATTGCTCAAGTGTCACGATCTCGCCAACAAAACGAATTCGGCGCTCGGCATCGATGGTGATCGGTATCGACCCGTCCATCGGATCGATCATAGCTGCGGTGTCGGCGGCTGCGAGGTCAACCGGATAACGCACTTCGCGCCGAGCCAGATGACTGCTCACTAGAAAAAAGATGATCAGCAACATCACGACATCGATCATCGGTGTCATGTTGATCCGATGGCTTCTGATTCGACGACCTGAATCTGGCACACGCATGTGTTAAAGGATAACGAACGGCGGCAGCGCTTGTCGCATCGTCTAGCCGCCATACGAACTTGCATTCCGTGATAAAGGCATCGCGTTCGATCAATTGCTACTTCAACCCCATGCCCGACGGGCGATTGGTCAGTGCTCCGCGGATGCCCAATTGTCGTGGGTCGCGCGCGATCTTGTCGGTGAAGACACGAACATCGTCAAGAATAGGACGAACACGTGCGGTAGCGGCTTCAATATTTTGAATCGATCGACGGATTTGGAAATACAGTTCGTCATCTTCAATGATTCGCCGCAGTGTTCCATCGTTGGAATTGAGCGCTTGGCCGAACGTGTTAATTTGGATTAACGCTCGATCAAGGTTTGCAAGGCTCCTGAGTGCCGCCTCGATGATTTCTTCGCCGCGGTCAGCGAATGGTTCGGTGAATTGCTCGACATTCTCAGCGGTGCCTCGGAAACTCTCGAGCGTTTCGCTAACGCCGCCGACGGCTTGTTCGGCGATGATACCGACTTGTTCGAACTGTTCTCCCACTCGACGGAAACTGTCAAAGGTCTGCTGCGTCGTTTCGAGCGTTTGTGAAGCATCATCGATCACGCCCGGCAAACGCTCCGCCGCCGCATTCAAGCTTTCCACCAAGACATCGCTGCCGAGAATTTGACGCACGTCACGAACGGCGCCTTGAAACTCATTCAGCGTTTCGATGGCTTCCTCGGCCACATCCGCAAGCGTCGCACGAGCCGCCGGCGGTGGAACGTTGCCCATGGGTGGAACGTTGCCAAGCGGCTGATTGGATTGGAGCGGATTCTGGTAAACGGCGGTTTGATAAAAATGTGATCTCTGGTTTGGTTGAGATCCCGACGTCAAACGCACGACGGGCTTGGCCCAGGATGGCGCGGCAGGCAGGGCGCCGGCCAAATCCAAATTCGTCGCGGGCGCCAGCGACGCGGTCGTTCCAATTGGTGGACTCGACGGATGATTTGGACCCAGATCGCTGCGTGGAACCAGATCGCTACTCGGAAATGGGACAGGTCCACGCGGGGCCGCGGCCGGCGGCGCGACACCAATCACGCCACGAACGTCTCGCACCAGCACCTCAATGCTCTGGCCGACTTCCTGAACGGCATCGCCGGCCCCGCGAATGCTCCGGAAGGTTTCACGCAACTCGTCCTCCATCCCAAATAGCAGCGTGAATGGATCCTCGAGTTTCTTACCAAAATCCAGTTTGTCGCCATCAGCGTAGCGCTCGTTGATCAGATCAAGATTGCCATTGAGCGCCTTGGTCAGCTCAGCTTGCGTGGCTTTTTGAAACTCGAGTTTTGAGTCGCCCGTAATCAGCGACCCAATCCCGATCTGCGGAATGTAGCGATGGGTCATGGGATACTGCGTATCCATGGCGAGTGCCAGCACCACGCCGCCTTCATCTTGAAGCTGGATGTCGGCAACGCGTCCGATTTTGACACCGTCGCGCGTCACCGGTGTGTTGGTGTTGATGCCTTCGGCAGACGGGAACTTGACATAGAGCACATATTCGCTGTTCAAGATCGCGGGAAACGCGCCAAACAGGAACGTCAAAATGACGCCGATGCCGATCGCGGCAATGACTAACACGCCAACGCCAAATCGCAGTTTATTGTCGTCCATGACTTACTCTCATTGATTGGCTGACATCGATGGGCCGGCCGCCATTTCGCGCAGTCGGTCGCCCGCTTCGCCTCGCACGAACTGTCGGACTCGTCGGTCCTCCGCATTGTCGAGACCACTTGGCGGGCCGTCGAATAGAATCTGCGACTCGCCCGAATGAAGTCGTCGTCGCGGATAAAACATCAACACGCGATCAGCAACTTTTCGTGCGGTATGCATGTCGTGGGTGACCACAATGCTGGTCACCGGATACAAGCGTCGCGTGTGCAGGATCAATTCGTTGATCACATCCGACATGATTGGATCCAAACCGGTGGTCGGTTCGTCGTAAACGATCAACTCCGGACGGAGTACCAAGGCGCGGGCGAGACCGACGCGTTTTTGCATGCCGCCGGACAGCTCAGCCGGACGTTTGAAGGTCACGTCGTCTGGCAGACCGACTTCGGCCAAATGTTTTCGCACGCGATGATTGATTTCGCCCTCGTCCGTTTCAGGTTCGTTCTGCCGAATCGGAAAGGCAACGTTGTCAAAAACAGACATGCTGTCGAACAACGCCGCGTGCTGAAACACGAATCCAAATCGACGTCGTTCGGTTGCCAGCTGGGTTGGGCTGAGTCCGTTGAGGTCAACACCGTCAAAACGCACGCAACCGCGATCTGGTTTGACGAGCGCCACGATGGTCTTCATGAAAACCGTCTTGCCACAGCCGCTTTCGCCAATCACGGCAACAGTTTGGCCACGAACAATGGTTGTGCTGATATCACGCAATACCGACACACCATCAAATGCGACGTCAACGTGATTGACCTCGATCAGGTTGGTCTCGTTGATGGCAGCGTCATTCAAAACAGGGCCGTCCCTTCGGGGTAAATCATGAAGTAGACCGCGTCGAGAACGATGTTGAGGAACAAATCGACGGCCAAGATCATGACAAATGAATACACAAAGGCCGCCGTCGCGGCTTTGCCAACACCTTCGGCGCCGGGTTGGCAATGAAAGCCCCGATAACAACTGATGATCGCGATGATGCCACCAAAAAAAATGCTCTTGAAGATGCCGCTAAAAACATCAAATCCCACGACGCCTTCACGCGAGTGATGCAGGTAAGCGGCTCGGTCGATTCCCAAAATGATCACGCTGTAGAAATAGCCACCTACGATTCCCATAAAGTCGGCCATGATGGTCAGCGCTGGAATCAAAAGCAGACACGCTAGGAATCTTGGCACGACCAGGTAATGAATGGGATCAGCACCCATGGTGGTTAGCGCATCAATTTGCTCGGTGACACGCATCGTTCCCAGTACGGCCGCCATCGCGCCTCCAACGCGACCGGCGAGCATGGTCGCCGCCAAGACGGGACCCAATTCACGGACGAGGGACGTGTTGATAACGACCCCCAGACGGCTTTCCAGTCCAATGGCTTGAAACTGGTAATAGCTTTGAACGGCCAAAACCATGCCAATGAACGATCCGGTCAACGCGACCACGGGCAGACTCAACACACCGACCTGATAAAAATTGATCATCACGGTGCCGCGGCGGGGCCAGCTGGTGAACAACCAAGTCAGCATTTGCCAAGTGAAGAGAGCCAGATCACCGATGGTTGCCGTGGCGTCAACAACAGCCGTCCCCCACTGCATGATCCATCCTCGCAGCGGCGACACTTGAGTCGTCATTGGCTGTGAGCCAGACGAACTCGGATTCGCAGCTGTCGAAGTGCTTCCCGATGACACCGTGCTGGCTCTCCGGTGCAATGAGATGAAGGCGTGAAACTCAGCGTGAACGACTCGATTGCGTTCCTTACCGAGAGAATTGCTTCAATAGGTATCGGTCGTAGCGATCGTGTCGATGAGTCAAAGTTTGACGCTTCGACTCGGCAATCAATGACTGCACTAGCGTCACCGCTTCAGTGTCGGTTGCGATTTCAACTGGGGCAACCGCGGCTGTCGCCGTGCGGCTAATCTAAGGTCAGGCTGCTCAGCTAATAGTGAGGCGGCTTCTCGACGGGTGGGGCATCACCAACCAAATCCACCTTGGCCTTTAAGTCCTTTACTTGAGACACCAACGCATCGATGACTCGCTCGCGTTGATGCAGCCGATGATTGATTTCGGTGACAACCTCATTGAGCTGTTCGCACGAACGCAACGCATGCGCCAACTGTGTTTCAATGATTTCAAGTCGTCGCGCGTCCTCCGTCATGATCCTTCGGCAACTGCGTCGGTGGATCCATAGGGTCGCGAGCTAATCACACCTTCACTCGGACTGCTCGCACTGCCGTAACGTCGTTTGGGAATGCGGCCTGACCGATACGCCATTCGACCGGCGATGACGGCATGTCGCATTGCGGTGGCCATTCCAATCGGGTCCCGCGCGTGCGCGATCGCCGTGTTAAGCAAGACGCCATCAGCACCCAGCTCCATCGCGATCGCAACGTCGCTCGCGGTGCCCACACCGGCGTCGATGATGACGGGATAGTTCGGATCGTCCTGCTTTAATTTTTCGAGGATGATCTGCAATTGGTTGGAATTTAGGATCCCCTGTCCGCTGCCAATCGGGCTGCCCGCTGGCATCACGCTTGCAGCGCCGGCGTCTTTGAGACGTTTTGCGGTGACCGGACAGTCGCTGGTGTAGCACAGAACTGAAAAGCCTTCTCGCACAAGTGTCTCGCAGGCGGAAACGGTTTCAATCGGATCGGGCAAGAGTGTTTGACTGTCCCCGAGCACCTCGAGTTTGACCCAGTCCGCACCGGGGTTTTCAAGTGATCGCAAGATCTCGCGTCCAAGTCGTGCCGCCCGAATCGCGTCGGTTGCGGTGTAGCATCCAGCGGTGTTGGGCAAGAGCACGTATCGCTTTGTATCTAAGAAATCCAGGATATTTTGACCGCGTTTGTCGTAAAGGCGTTCGCGGCGAACCGCAACGGTGACGCACGATGTCCCCGAGGCATCCAGCGATTCACGCATCTGATCCATATTGTCATAACGGCCAGTGCCAACGATCAGTCGGCTGGCGAGCGTGTGGGAGCCAATGGTGAAGGGTTCACCCTCGCTGCCGGCGAGCGAATTCGAACCGGAAACACCCTTGCCGGCGGATTCGGCGGAACAAATCATTCGATTGTTGTGTCGTAGGAAATTGGTAGTCAAGTAGTTTGGCAGGTTAGATTGACCCTTACGAGTGCCAATGGGTCATCCACCGAAGTTCTTCCGATCGCAGGCGGTGCGAAGAATGCGAGAGCGACGTTTGAGTTCGAATTACGGTTGGTCTCACGCGACGCGCGGTTTTGGCGTGGTTCTTTTGGTGGTAGTGTCGTCGGCGATGCCAGCCGTTGCCGACTGGAGGGACGAAATCGGCTACACCGCTTTGCAGTTGGAATTGGGTGCGGCGACACCCACCGGAGCTGGTGTTGCGGTGTCGATGGCGGAAGCACCCACGAGTGCGGGTGCGTACATGCCGGATGTCGATTCGTCCGTGTTTTCCGGCATCTTATTTACGGATGTTACGAACACCAGTACCGGGGTCCGCGGGCATGCAACGACCACCGCAAGTCATTTTTTTGGCGACACCAACTCGACCGCACCCGATGTGAGTTCGGTCGCGGTTTTTGATGCCAACGATTGGATTGATCAATTGGGTGGTGTCACGCTGACGAGCGGATTCGAACCTGTAACGCACGCATCGTACGCAGTTCAAAATCACAGCTGGATTGTTCCGGCAAACAGTGGCAATGACTTGGCGGCGATTGCGAATCTTTCGCAGCGGATTGATCATCTGGTCAATCGCGATGGGGTGCTCATTATCGGTGGCAGCAGCAACGGCGGCAGCGTGCCTCATTTGACCGGCCAAAGCTACAACTCGATTTTGGTCGGCAATTCATACGAACCTCATGGCGCTGGGCAAACGGTCACAAACGGAGTTGGTCGGCAACGCCCGGATATTGTCGCTCCAGAAACACGGACCAGCCGTTCCACACCACGGGTCGCATCGGCTGCGGCGATGTTGCATGAGGCCTTTGGCGGTACTTCGGCATCTCACACCGAAGTCATGCGAGCTGCGTTGATGGCAGGAGCCACAAAAGATGAGTTTTCGACCTGGGATCGAACAGTCACGCGGCCCATCGATGAGACTTACGGTGCCGGTGAACTGAACGTTTACCACTCGTACAAGATTCTGGATGGGGGCGAGTTCGATGGATCGATCGTTTCGCCGGTCAGCCCCGTCGGTCTTTATGGCTACGATTATCATTCCGCTGCCCCAGCCCCCTCAATGACACCGTTGCTCTACGACTTCCATGTGCCCACAGGAATGGTGATGGAGGAGCTATCGGTTTTTCTGCAGTGGAACATTGATGTTCGTGACGCGTTAACGGGTATCGATGATCCAACCGGTGAATTGTTCTCGCCCGTGGTTGACTTGTCGCCCGGTGGCGATTTGGCTGATTTCGAATTGACGCTTTTCGATCCATTGGGTTCCGTGATCGATGTCAGTGATAGCCCCGTGGACAACTTTGAACATCTCTACCTAACGAATTTGAGCGAGGGGACTTACCAACTGCAGGTCAGCGGCGATCGTGCCGACACCTTTGGTCTGGCATGGCGGTCGTCTCTCGCAGCAATTTCTGCCACGGCCGTCCCCGAGCCATCCTCGGTATTATTGTTGATCGCGATGGGACTGCCGCTGGCGTTGCAGCGTCGCACGCGGCCGCATTCGTCCTAATTTCTGAAACGCGTTGACGAAAGCCACTTCCGGCGATAATCGTGTCGAGCTACAACGATTTGGATTCAGCTCGATTGGATTCTTACCGGACAAACGTTTGAGCTTCGCAACAGAGTCGTCGACGCGAAATAAAATCGCTGTGACGCGAGAGAACGCGTGGAGCAAAGACGACGCCGCTGACCTGTATGGCTTGAATCGCTGGTCTGCTGGTTTTTTTTCGATTGATGATCACGGACGATTTCTCGT
>JBCCJB010000025.1:0-20031 GCA_039028015.1 Planctomycetota bacterium | reverse complement strand
CATCGATAAGCGTGCGGACATCAATGAGCTGCTGATCACGGGTAACACCGTCAAGATGCCAGGATTAGCCGCCTACCTTGGAAAGAATCTGGGCTACGAGGTTCACGTCATTGATCGCTTCAACCGACTTGAAGGCGAAGACGTCCTTAGCATTCCCACCTTTCGTGATAACGCATCGACGTTTGCGGTTTGCTACGGTCTTTGCCTTCAAGGTTTGCGGCAGAGCCAAGTGCACACATCACTGGTTCCGCAAGAAATCCTGACGCAGCGACTTGTTCGTGCAAAAAAGCCATGGGCTCTGGCGGGATTGGCCGCGCTCATGATTGGTACAACCGCGCAGTACGCTCTGACGCAGCAAACGTGGAAAGACACCGATGATGGCATGTGGCGACCGGCGGCCAGCGCCGTCACGCAGATGTCAGATCACAGTTCCGCACAAATGGCGACCGACGGAACGCTAACGAGTCAATTGACCTTTCTCAATCGACTCGGCGAAGAAGTTTCCGGCAACGACGAAACACGTTTGATATGGCTTGAAGTCTTGCGGGCGGTCAACGCGGCCATCCCACGTCAAGCGTTCCCCGATGGCATTCCCTCGCCCAATGAAGTCCCGCTCGAAGATCGAATCGATATCCACGTCAGCGAGATCGAGACGAAGTATTACGAGGACCTCACGACCTGGTATACCGAACGTCTCGCAGAGCGATATCGCAGCGAGATGAAGAACTGGGTGAGAGTGATGGAGAAGCGAGGGCAAACGGTCTCGCTGCCTGAGGGGTTCGCCGAAGATACGGGGCCCGTCGAAGATGGCTGGGTGATCCAGTTGCGTGGCTATCACTACTACAACAGCCCCGAGCGTATGGGGCTCGAAGGCAGTAACCACGTCCGCGCTTACCTCACCACCAACTTCTTGCAAAAAGAGATCACGCTGATCGACACGCAAGGCAATCCGATCTCGTTCACCCCCGCTGAGTTTGGATTCAGTTACCCATTACTTTTGGATGAGGCCGAGCCGAAGCCAACGGCCATTCCAAATCCCGACTATGACCCCGCCATCGCAATGATGGTTCAGTCACGCGGACCCCAAGCGGGACAGCCACCGGGTCGAAATCCAGCCGACGAAGAGGTGGACGCGAATGCTATCCAACCATCGCTGATGGTCGATCGTCTCGATTTCACTTTTCAAGTCGTTTGGAAGGAATCGATGTTATCCGAGCGAATCGAGGCAAAGATTCGTGCTGCCGAAGAGGCGGCAGCACAGGCCGGACTCGACGATTCGGTAGCAGCGAACTAGTTAGCATCTCAGATATCGAAGACCGACTCACACAATCTCCTCTGTCTTTTCAAATACAAGCAATTCATGGATCAACTCAAAGAACAGCTTGCCGTCGTCTTGAAGTACGGATTTTGGATCACCACCGCGATCATTTTGCTCGGTGCGATCGCAGTCTGGTACATGGTGACGGGCGATCTCATCGCTGAGAACGAAGATCGGACACGGAAGATCGAAGGCTACGTGCAGCAGGTGAACAACGTGCGGATGGAGCTAAGTTCACATCCAAACCAGAAATCGCATGATGAGATGCAAAATCTGATCGAGGCTCGGCAAGAAGAGGTGCTGGAAGCTTGGCGAACCAGCTTTGACCGTCAACGCGAAATCCTTGTTTGGCCGCGTAAGGAATTGCAGAAGGAGCTGGTCGATGAGTATGAGGATTTGATTCCAATCGAAGCTTTTATTGATTACCCGCCGACGGAAGACCAAGAGGTCGAGTCCACGTTCCGCAATAGTTACGCCCGCTACATCGGCAACACTCTTCCCGATATCGCCAAAATCGCGAAGACCGAATGGGTCGCCAAGATGGACAAGTCCAATAGCTCGATGATGAGCATGGGTGAGATGGGCATGAGCCCTGAAATGGCAATGGCTCAAAATGAAGTCGGCATCACGGGTGCCAAAAAAGGGCCTCTCGTAAAATGGCCGGTTGCCGCACAAGAAAGTCTGATCCGAGAGTTGTTCCCCTGGTGGCCCGGACAACCGTCGACGTTAGACGTGTATTACAGCCAGGAAAACCTTTGGATTCTGAAACAGCTGCTTGGGATCATTGCGGACGTCAATGACGATGCCAAGCAAGCATTTGAGGCAAAGATTCATCAAATCAATCGACTTTCGATGGGCCGAAAAGTTAGGTTCGGTGCTGGCCAAATTGCTCAGCCAGGCATGACAACTATGGCGGGCATGATGGGCATGGAATCCATGGGGATGATGGAAGAAGAAGCCATGATGATGGAAGCCATGGGTGGTATGGGTGATATGAGCGGTGGCATGCTCGAGATGGAATTGAGCGACCCGGCTGATAATCGCTATGTCGACACACAAATGGAACCCATTGATGGCGCGAGACTCAGATCGGCCTTTGCCAGCACGTCTCCTGAAGACGCACCATTGAAGGTTGCCAAGCGTGTGCCCGTGATGATGTCACTGCAGATTGACCAACGAGCTGTCCCTGAGCTCATTGCCGCTTGCGGCAGTGCCAGGTTGATGGTTGAGGTCAAACAGGCCCGTATGTTGCCCAAGTCAGCCGGTGCCAATGCCGCCTCAGGTGCAGGAATGGACATGGGAATGGGAATGGGGATGGGTGATATGGGAATGAGCGACATGGGAATGGGTGATATGGGAATGAGTGAGATGGGCATGGGAATGGGCAGCGGCATGCCCAATGAGCCCAAAGATCCTTTTCCATTGGATGTGACGGTTGAAATCTATGGTTTAATTCATATCTACAATCCACCTGAAGAGGACAAGCTCGGCGTCGAGCAGGTTACTGCCGAGACTGTCCTGGATGGCGAGTCGATGGGCGAAAATGTCGATGACGCAAACGCACCTCTAACCGTTGAATCAACGGACGACGCGGACATGCCGGAACCAACAGATCCGCAAGCTGAGCAACCTGAACCCACGAACGATCTCGATATGCCCGCAACCGAAAACGACCCAAATGACGCTGATCCGGCGCCATCGGTACCTGCTGAACCAAGCGTGGAAACCGAGCAGCCCGAATCAACCATCGCGGTACCATAGATAGCATGATTTTCATTAACTCATGCGGTCATGACACTCATTAAGATTCGAGACCAAAGGAATCGTTTGTGATTGTTGACGTCTGGACGCCTCCCCTTTCATTTCTTCACCACCGCAAGGTCGCATTATGAATTCTGATCGAATTCAACAGTTCATTGTTGGCCACGCCGAAAAAGCCGTTGTGGGCATCGTGTTCGCCGCCTCAGGCTGGATGATCTACAGCGGTCTGCAGATGGAGAGCATTCTGAAGCAGCATCAACCCGACCGATTGGAATCGGATGCTCGCCAGGTCCGAATGAGCATCGACGATGACCACAATGAATCAGTGCTTGATGGTCGCGTCCCCACATTCGACATCGTCAAAGAAACGCTCAGCAAGCAACGCCCTGTCGACCCGTCACCCTACCAATTGCCGAATCTTCTCGAACGCCGGACGATCGACTCTTCGATCCGACGCGAAGATCCCATCTTGGCGGCCCCGGCCAAATTACATGTCCATGGCGAGATCGCCATGATTGCGTTGCTGTCATCCAGTGGAAACTATCCCCTGCAGGATCTTGAAGGAGCCGAGGCACTGGAGGTGGTCGAAAAGAAGCCAAAGCCAAAACCCAAGTCACGTCGTAGCAGGGGAGGGATGGATGGTAGCATGGACGAAGAAATGATGATGATGATGGAAGAACAGATGATGATGGACATGAATATGGGCATGGACCCGTCCATGATGGGTAGCATGATGACCGGCAGTGGTCGGTCATTTAAATCCGACGGCGATTTCGGCATCCGTCCAATGGGCAAAGACGGTCGCTTGCCGGTGCCGCGTCCGGGTTGGTTCATTGCAGGAACCGCGGTGGTACCACACGCCGATATCGCAGCCTCCTTCAAGGCGGCTCTGTCGAACGCGGAGGCTTACCTGCCGCTTCGCGATCAGCCGATGTATTACAACTACGAAGTTCAGCGGGCTGATGTCACGACAAAAGCCATCGGTGACCTGGCTGATGCCGACTGGGTGCTGGTTCGAACTCGCGAAAAAGACTTGATACGGGCAGCAACCCAGTGGGCCGGATTCGCACCCGAGCTCGTCCCAAAGGATTATCGCGACGCTAATTTAACGGGCTACATCCCTCCGATTCTGCTAAAGGATTACTCGGCTTTCAGTCTGCATCCCGATGTTCCAATGGTTGGTCGTGATGAGCAAGAACGTAAGGCCGCAATGGATCAGATGAAGCGATCTGATGACATCAGCCCTGACGATCTTGAGCTGAAAGCTCCTGGCGTAAGGGGTGGTTTGGGGATGGACATGTACGGTGGCAATGAAGGAATGGGGATGGGAATGGGCATGGGGATGTATGGTGGGATGACGCAGATCGAAGAGGATCCCGTTGAATACAAGATCATGCGGTTTTTTGACTTCGCATCAGCGCGCGATCCCAATAGTCCACGTCCGGGACGTCAGTACGTCTATCGCATTCGCTATGGCATCGTCGATCCGAACTTCCCGGCTAATCCATTGCAGCAACCGAAGATCTCAACGCTATCGCGAAACGTCTACGACCGAGTGCAAGAGTTAATGGTCGCTGCTGAAGCCACTGGCAAACGCGACTTTCAACGTTGGAGCGACTGGAGCGAACCAAGCACGGCTGTTTCTCTTCCAGCCCTCAATGAGTACTACGCGGGTCCGGTCGAACAGCCCCGATCAAGGCAGATTCGAGTTGGTGATAAGGAGGTGCTACTCTCGCGAGATGAGCCCAAAGGCAAGATTGTCAATCACGCGCTCAACATGAAGTATGTCGCGACCATGCCAATCTGGATGGAGGATGTCATGGCGGGCACGACGCTAAGCCATCAAGGTGAGGCCGAAGCGATCGATCCGATCGAGTTGGCAATCAAAAAGGTTCCCGATGCAACCATCCTGAGCCAGAGCACAGTCATTGGACTTGATGGAGGGATCCCACTGGGCCTCAAAGACGCCAACGAAATGGAACTGTTCAGTCCCGGAGTCATGTTGATGTACGACGAGAGTGGAAATCTGACCGTCGCGGGCGAGGTCCAGGACCAAGAGCCTTACCGTATCTACTCGTTTTCATCTGAGCGTGGGCTGTAGCAGACTATCGTGAGCAGATACTTCGTGCGACTTCGAGCGCTCTCGTCTTTTTTGGCAGTTGCCTGCATCCTCGTTGGACTAACGCCTCAATCATGGGGCGACTCTGAGACGACGTCACGTCGACCCAACTTGATCTTTGTATTGAGTGATGACATCGCCCAAGGTGATTTAGGATGCTACGGCCAAACAAGAATTAAGACGCCGCGGCTTGATCAGATGGCCTCAGAGGGCACCCGATTCCTGCAGGCATACTGCGGCACCAGTGTCTGCGCGCCCTGTCGATCATCTTTTTTCACAGGGCTGCACAGCGGTCATTGTCCGGTGCGAGGTAATTTCGAGTGGGCACCAGAAGGTCAGTGGCCACTTCCTGACGAAACGGTGACAATCGCGGAAGTGTTGAAGGCGGCCGGATATGCGACCGGCACCTTTGGGAAATGGGGCATGGGATTCTTTAACACATCCGGGAATCCCATGAAGCAAGGTGTGGATCATTTCTTCGGATACAACTGTCAACGACACGCTCATTCGTATTTTCCCACCTATCTCTTCAATGATGACCAGGCCTTTGTGCTCCCGGGTAATAATGGTTCCAGCGTCGGCGAAACGTACGCTCAAGACCTCATTCAGAGTGATTTGATTCGGTGGATTCGAAGCAACGCCAATCGACCGTTCTTCGCTTTCTATGCTGTCACATTACCTCATGGGCGACATGAGATTGATGACCTCGGGATCTATGAGAATGAAAACTGGACAGATCGACAGAAGGCCTACGCCGCTCAAGTGACCCGCCTTGATTCCGACATGGGCGAGTTAATCGATACGCTACATGAACTCAAAATTGCCGAGAACACTTTAATTGTCTTCGGTGGTGACAACGGGTCCTCATTCTCACCCGACTCTGATCTGGGACGGCGGTTCGAACAGGATGCCAATGGTCTTCGTGGCTACAAGAACGGGCTTTACGAAGGCGCACTGCGTCAGGCTGCGATGGCGTGGTGGCCCGGTACTGTGCCTGCGGGACGAGTCGATGATCAACCCTGGGCTTATTGGGACCTGATGCCCACATTTGTGGAGCTAAGCCAAGCAACGCCACCTGCGGGTTATGAAACGGATGGACATTCTTTGGTGGATTACTTCAACGGGGGTGCAGCGCCATCGCGGGACTATTTCTACTGGGAACTCCATGGCGGTTCGGCGCGGCAAGCAGCAAGATTTGGATCAGTCAAGGCTGTACGTCCACGGCAGAATGCGAAGATCGAGATTTATGATCTGGCGTCGGATCCCGGTGAGACGACCGACTTGGCTGAAAAACATCCCGATTGGTTGCAGCAAGCCAAGTCGATTTTTGCGGAGGCTCACCGCGAAGACCCGAATTGGCCGCTATCAGGACGACCGCCTCACATGCGTGAACTCAGCAAGAACGCATGGAATATCAAACGGGAGCGTGATGCCACCGGATGGATTCCTCCCTCAGCCGTCTCAATGATTGAAGCGGGTGTGACACCACACGAAGCAACGACTCGGTAACGCACCGATTTCGGAATTATCTCCAGCTCTCAGCAGATTAGTCGATTTCTATCGCTGATAGATTGGCAGGTAGTGATATCGAACGCTGAGCGACAGAATCGCCAATGCGGTTGCGTACACCACGCCAATATTACGCTCTTCACCACGCGTGCCCGACCAATGGCCCTGTTTGGATTGCATTGGAAGAAGCAATTCCGGCACGAGCCGATTCGCAGTTGCGGCAGCATCGCCTCCAACTTGGTGCATGCCTTGCGCGAAATAATACATGCCATAAAAGAAGAACCGGCTATTGGATTTGGGAGGATGCTGAAGCAACCATTGCGATGCACCTCTTACCAATGGCGAATCATATTGACCGCAGGTTTGCAGCGCGAGCAGCCCGGCCGCAGTCATCGTAAAGCTCGGATGTTTGTTACCCGGTGTGTAGGCAAATCCGGCAGCAACGTCGCGTGGGCTCCCATCTGATTTTAGGGGTGACGTGTAAGAGAACCGCAAGTAATCAATGGCCGCTTCGATTGCTTTTGAAGGCACATCAAGCCCATCATTTTTTGCCGAACGCAGCGCCATGACTTGCCACACTGAAACCGACAAGTCGGAATCCCGAGCGTCAGGCGTGTAGCGCCAGCCACCGCGATCTTTCGGCGATTTCGAAACCTGCTGTGACGCCAAAATGACCTTCAATGCCGATGCCAACGCATCATGAATTCGCTCGTTCTGGTAAACGGTCGCCCCCATCCCCAACATCTCAGTCAACATCAGGGTCGTGATGCCGTGGCCATACATTCGGGAACCATCATGATGACCGAAATAGCCTCGCATCTGATTCTTGGGTTGAAGCACAAACTCCAAGGCGCGACTGATTGCACGACCTCGCGGTGTCGTAGGTTCTGGCGTCACACCAATCGATGCCAGCGCCATGATTGCCATCGATGTCATTGCTGTGGCATGGCCTCGATCGGCAATCGCCCCATCCTGGCGTTGACGTTCGAGCAACGCCTCGATCCCAGAATCAATGGCTTGATCTACACGATCGGCAATGAAAAGATCTTCAGTGATCGGTAACCGTTGTTGTGGCGGCTCGTCGGCCCGAATGACGCGTGCGGCACAAGTCAATCCAAGCGACGCGATGATCAATCGCTTGAGTGCTTCGCGACGATCGGCTTTTGATGACCATGAATCGAATCCACGGTGACCGGATAATTGATGAATCGACATTTTCAAGGTGTCCGATCAATTTCTGCCGCACGTTTGGCGATCGCCTCAAAATACTGATCGACGGCAGACTGGTACGCAGCTGGAACACGTGGCTGGCGATTTTGGATCACGTTGTCGGTGCGTTTGGCTCGCAACCGGCCCCAGTCGCCATCGCTTCGAACAACACCGGACGCATCAAACAGTCCACCCGATGGCATCATTGAGTTTGCTTGCCCCGATTCAGAACCCTGCGGCCGATTGGCCGACGATGAATCGAACGCTGAAGTGGTCGACGATGTTGACGCCGATGACTGACCAGACTGGCCTGAAGGAGAGGGATTGGCACCCTTTGGCTCACCAGCTGAAGCAATCGACTGAAGTGTTTGCTGTCGCGCCGCGGCAGCTTGTCGAGCCGCATTTTCGGCAGCCTCAGCCAAAGTCGGTGACTGTTGTCCGGCACTGGAAGCTCCTGGACCGCCCGCGACACTCGTATCGCTATCATTGGCATTCATCGAACGATCCAGTTCGTCCAGTGCCCTGGCCAAACGCTGATCACGCGTGGGTTGAGACTGACTGTCTGCTGCCATTTCATTACTTTCATTAGGCATATCACCACTACTTGATGCCGCCTGGCTCGCCGCACGCATTGCATACCGAATTGACTCAAGTGCATCGGCTTGTCCATTTAAGTTGTTTTGAGCCATGGCAAGATCGTTCGCTGTACCTGGAGCAGGATTGGCATTGCTTGCTTGATCACCTTCGTCGGAGCCTTGCTGAGAATTGAGCTTCAGTGCCGCGTCTTGCATGGACTGCATTTGTATCTCCGCAAGCGCCTCGGCAACGTCTTGCACAGGTTCGGACAGATCCTGATTACCCAGCCGTGACTCGTGCCGGGCCGCACGCTGGAGGCTCTCGGCAGCATCTTGAACCGCTTGCATCGCCTGATTCTGCTCCTGAACCAAGCGATCAGCGGATTTTGAATCCACCGCAAGCTGCTCCGCGAAATCAGCCCGCTGCCGCATCTGTTTGATTTGCTCGCGCATCGCTTCTAACGACTCGGCAGCCCGCGTTGCCGCTTCAGCCGTCCACGCGGATTCCGGATTGCTTGCCCGCATCGGAGCAAACGGCTGTTTGGTCGCATCGTCCATGCGTTGCTGTGCCGCGGCGGCACGCGATTCAGCAGATTGTCGCGCCGCTTTCAGGGCACTGATGTCCTTCTGTGCTTGGGCCAAATCCCGCTCCGCGTCCCGTTTTTGATTTTTTGTATTTGCCGAATTGTTTGATTCCGTTTGCTCGATTCGCCGCAGCTGCTCTGATGCCTGACGCTCCCGAGACTGGGCTTTTCGAATCGCTTGCCCAGACCGCTGAACCTCTTTTTGCTGTTGCTGAACGTCTCGCTTCAACGTGTTGAGCCATTGACTCTTCGTCCGCCGCTGAAGACCCTCCATGGAATCCGCAATCTGTTTTCGACGACGGTCATCGTCCTGAGAGGGAGTGTTGGCCAAAGCATTTGCTTCGTTGGCGATCGATTGAAGCGATGATGCCGCCGCTTCAAGCACCGTATCAATCGAAGCGGCAGCACGCTTGATATCATCGAGTAGTGCGTCAGCCTGCCTTGCCGATGCGACGTCAGCAAGTGTCTCCGCAAGAGCCTGACGTGTCTTCGATAGATTTTGACGAGCCTCATTTTGTCGCGTTGACTGTGCTGATCGTTCCGCAGCAGCAACGTAACTCTGGTCAAGTCCCGAGAGCTGGGTCGCAACCGATTCCAGTTCCGCTCTTAACGCCGCTTTTCGTTTATCAAATCGAACATCGCTTCGCTCCAGTGTTTGTCGCATCTCCAGTTGCTGTTCGGCCGCACGACGAACAGTCGATTCGGCGGCGGCGACAACCTCCTCAGTCAAACGCTGCAACTCGTCACGCATCGGATCGTTTTGTTGCAGCTCATTTTCAAGGCGTTGCATCAAGGTTTCAGGTGACTGATTGGCAGCATCGGCCGCAGCGGCAGCTTGTGCGGTCGCATTCGCCATCGCGTTTTCACGAGATGATCCGGAATCGTCGACGCCTGCTGCTACCTGTAGCGCGCGACGAGATTGATCGGCCGGTTTGCCGGTGCGAAGATTCTCGAAATGCTCGGCGGTCGCCGATAGAGTTCTTGCGAGTGTTTCCAATGACGTCGACGCCTTTTCAGCTAGCCCCGACGATTCCAACTCGCCGGATTCCAACCTATCTGATGAACCCTTTTTCGCAGCGAGTGAGTTCTCAATGGCCTGACTCAATTGGCGGTCGAGGGCATTGATGGCTGCGTCCGCGTCACGCGCTGTCTGATACTCGGCGTCATCGGAATAGTCCGACGTGTTGATTTGGTCGATTAGCCGGTCAGCCGTAGTCTCAGTGGCATCCTTTAGGCGTTCAACAAGATCATCGACGGTCGGCTTCAATGCTTCCGAATCATTGCCATCGGGATCTTCCAGCAATGTTTTCAAGTCCTCCGCTTGCTTGGCGGCTTCATTGGCTAGCTCTGCCACCGTTGGCAGCAACGACTCCAAAAACTGCCGGTCATCATCGAGAGTGTTATCCAGAACTGGAAAATGCTGATCCAGGATTGCGATCAGCCGATCCACTTCAGCAGGAACACGAACCATCGGACTATCATCCCAGCGGCGCCGCGTCGTCAGATCGCGTGCTCGTGCGAAATCAGCATTTTGCCGCGTCGCGTTGAGCTGCTGCCGCGTTTCGGAAGGGAGACTCGACCCAGTGAATTGCTGCACGGCATTCTCGAGCACCGCGTGATATTGCTCCAAAACCAATCCACTGCGAAGGACCAAGTCAGCGATATCGTTGCTATAGCGTTCCTTTTGAGACAAATCATTGAGCCAGGAACGGCACCGCCGGATTTCAATTCCCGCAAGCAATCGCGCCGCGGCTCCTCGAACATTCCGATTGACGTCGCGTTCGGAAAGCTCAGCTTGCGGTCGATTAATGACCTCAGGAGACAATTCATCAATCACTTGACTAATCAACGCCAAATCGGTTGAAGCTTGGACATCGCTGTCGGACCGTTGACGCTGCCAAGTCTCGCGTCGCTGCAAGCGATTTGTCAGACGCTCTGCCCAAACATGAACATCAGGCTCCTCATTCGTATTAATCAATCGATCACGCGACTTTCGCCACCAATCCAAGTCGGATGTTGGTGATCGATCACCACGATTCCAATCTCGTGTTGGCCCCCCGATGCCGTTGTAGCACTGACTATTGATCACCGAATGCACTTGATGCGAAGGGACCTGCGCTTGAACACGTGTCATCAACTGCTGCAGACCGATCTCAGGATTCGAACGATTGGTCGTTTGCATCGCTTCAAGTTCACGCTGAATCTGATCTTGCGTATCGGACACATAGCGATGCAAGCGTTGATGATGTGCCACGGTTTGTTCGGGCAAGTCAGCCGCCAACCGATCAAGTAAATCGCTCACTTCCTGAAGTTGCTGAACGATCAATTCAGACTGTCCCGGCAATCGAATCACAGGGATGTTTGAGGAAGGTTCCGAAAGAGCAACCATCGCCAAACGAATCGTTTCAAGATCACGTCGCAACGACACGGCGGTGTCAATTGCTAAAAGGCTCCGAACGAATGTGATCGCACTCCGTGCGTCTTGATCCAGTTGCTTCGCATTGAACGTCGCCAGCGTGGGTTTCGATTCAACGTGATGCTGGATTGCTTGCCAAACCGCCGTCGCACGATCGTCCAATGCCAGCCATGGATCGATCGCAAGTCCGCCTTGACCTTGTCGCAGCAAATCGCCGATCGAGTTGGCCAGACCGATTGCATCAGTCTGCGCACCACCATCGATGGTTTCGATCTCGCTGATGCGTTCCCATCGCGTCCACAAATCCTGTAACTGATCAACGGGCATTGATTCGTCTGCAGCCACACCCTCAGCATCATTTTGACTTATTTGTTCGATCGCGACGCGAATGTCTTCCCACCACTGCGTGATGTCATGAACGAAACGCTGCCGGCTCCATAGCGATTCATAACGACGTGTGTCGAATTCGTTTCCAGAAACCAGCACATCGATCCATGGTGATGCACCACGATTGCCCAAACGGTCCACGGCAACCAAACGGGTCCTTAACCGCGTCCCACGAGGCAATCGCACTTCCTCGGTACCGCTGCCGGTAACTTGGACGCTCGGAGCCCGTGAACTCACTTGATGAATCTGTGTCAAATCCCAGCTCAAGTCAACGGCGACTTCGCGGTCGGAAGGCGAAATCGGGTGAACGATCTCGGCAGCTTCTTCTCCATCACGCATGATTTCTTGGATTACCAAATCAATCGGCAAGTCATCCATCGCCACGGCTGAAAGCGGTAACGCAGCAACAGGTGACGCAATTTGCATTGATGCCACCTCTTCGGTCCAAACCACACGTGGTGGTTGGTCGTCAACTGGTTCGATGGCGTGGCGTGACGTGAACGGATTGCTGAGTCCACTCTCAATGCTCACCGCATCAATGCGATACGTCGCCGGCGTGCGAATGGGGACAGTCCACGTCCATGTCCTCCCGTCGCCTTCGACGGCTCGTAGCGGGACACCATCAATATCATCCGCATATCGAATCATCGCGTCCTTTACCGGCTGATCAAAATGGACGGTCACATCCGCATCGGAGCCGGCCAGAGCGATCAAATTGCCGTCTTCGCTGCTTTCGATTCGATCTGGCAGCTTGGAATAGGTGGGGAAACGAATGTGCTTATCAAACGAAGCAATTCGTGGCCTTTGCTTCGGCTCGAGTGTTGCCCAAGTCGTTTCCGCGTCGCCCGCTAGAACGCGATACATGACCGGGGTTGCATCGACTTGAAGATTCGCAGCGAAAATGATTGAGTCATCATCGGTTTGATCACGACGCGTCATTGGTATTGTGAGGTCATCGCCGGCCTCATCGCGGGCTTGCAACGCAACGGTACCGTTGCCCAGTCGCCGCACGGCGACGCGGACCGCAACCAGATCACCTTCGGCAACGAGGCGATCGCGTGGGCTGGGATCAAGCCACGTCACGTGGGTGATTGAAGCTCGTGGAATTGGAGCCAACGGAAAAAAGGCTCGCGCCAGTCGCTGCGGCATTTGCAGCATTGGCAACGTCATCGACGCGCTCACCACCAAAAGAATCAACAGAGCCGACCAGACCACTCGTCGAACCATCGACCACGGCAACAGGCGACGGATATCAGTACTCGCCATGTCGTAGCTCACCGCCGATTGCAAACGCGAACGAAACTCAGCGGAGCCGTTGGCGGCTTCTGGATGAGCTAATTCAACGGCGGCCAGAATGCGATTTTTCAGATGATCGGAGCACGACTCGAGGCCTCGCGCTGCGACCGACAAGTCACGTTGCCTCAAATGCTTAAATCCATCGCGTCCACCACATATCCACCCAACGATCAATGCACCAACATAAGCAATCAAACTGGCGATCGAACGCCATGCTGTTGACCATGAGACCACATGATCGATCGATGCGATCACCAACATGCCAACTATCAACATGATCCAGGCAAATGCGAGGCCGCGAATCAATTGCAATCGTCCACGTCGTCCCGAAAACGCATGCAGTTTATTCACGACGGTTGGCATTAATTCGCCTGTCGCTTCAACATCGCTCATGGCACTCATATTAGTCCCACCTGTTTTCGGCAAAGCCATTCAATCGACAACAACCCAAGCACGATCGCAAAGGCCCACGGTGACGGATACATCGGTGTGTCAGACGTCACAATCCGTCCTCGGCTTGTTGGCAAAATTTCCTCGATGATGCGCTCACAACTCGCTTCATCGACGTAGAGACCACCTCCTGCTGATGCGATAGCGCTGAGCGTCGATTCATCCACCGACACCTGCTGATGCTCATCGGTCTGACGATCAACCACCCAAATCGGCGTTGTCGCACTCAATGCCGACGCGTCGTAACCACTGGCACGAATGCTGACGTCGTACTGACCGGGAGCCAATTGAGGCGCTGCCGCGGTAAACGTGCCGCGATCCAAATCGTCGACCTGAAGAGGCACAACGGCGACGACCTCTCCATTTTTCGTCAACAAAGCGTCAACAATGGGCGCGTCGGTGGGCGTCGACTTCGCCGTGGGCCACTGCAGCAGTCGCGCCGCGATGATTGGTTCGTCACCGACCTGATAGTCAACTTTGTCGGTACCGATCGCCACAAAGTCATCTTGCACCGCATACGGTGACGGCATGGCGGCGGTCAGCAACTGGTTCCAAAATCGACCATGCAATCGACTTTCGATTTTGTACCGCCAACGCCATGTTTCATCGGTGGCAAGATAAAACACGCGTCCGCCTCCAAAAGGCCGAGTCACCAGCCAAGGGACACGCTGATTATCCGTCGTGATCGATTCCGCCCAAACTTCGGCTCCTGGCGCGGCCCGAATTCGCGGCGTCGACCGAGGCGGTGGTAATCGTTCCCAAAGCGACGACGACACCTGATCAAATTGTGACGCATCACCGCCGGGCGCTATTCGCAGGACCGGATGCGTTGCGCCCATTTGCGTCGGCAATATCGATTGAACACGAGGACGATTCGCAACGCTACGGAGTGTCACATCGGATGCTCCGCCGAGACTTCCAACTCGATTACCAAGACCATCAAGATATTCCACGACGCTCAATTCCTTCATGGGCGTCACCGCAGCCAAACGAGAATCCGCACGATCGTCATCAATAGCATTTCGAGTCGCTAGCCGCGCAAGATGCTCATAAAGTCCATCGATAAAGATCAACCCACCCCCGCGAGCAACGAAGTCGCGCAGACCTGCGGCGTCGTCAGCTGACCAATGATCGGGAAAGACCTCGCCAAAAATCACTGCGTCGTACGCCGCCCAATCAGCTGCGTTCGCTGGAATCTGGCCGGGTTGATCACCACGCCGAACATGCTGACGATCGGTACCCGGTCCAAACAAAACCGTTTCGACTTGCCATGCCGGATCACGCGAAAACAGATTCCGCAGGTAACGGACTTCCCATCGTGGCGTGCCATCAAGAATCAATAAACGTCGGTCTCTCGATGCCGCGGCGACTCGAAAATCAAGACGGTCATTTTCAAAATCACCACGCTGCAGCGGAGACATTCGCGTTTGCGGATCCGATGTTTCGGATTGCAGCGATATCGTCGCAGTGAGTTCCAGCACGATTGTGTCCCGGTTGAGTCCCCGACGACTTGGAACGGGTGTGGATGAATCGGCTGATGTCATCAACGCTTTCACGGGAAAATCAAACGGCAACCGCTGCAGACCATCCGATGTGATTTTGAAATTGTCCGACCAAACGGTTTCCGCGTCGTGACTGATTTCAATCCGTGCGGTTTGACCGACATGGCCGTAATGCTTGATCAGCAGTTCTCCAGCCAAACGTCCGTCATCAGCGACACGTTCGGGTGCTTGAACATCTAAGACGGCAACATCAGCGGGCTCTTCCATTTGCCCAATGCCAATCGCATGGATCGTCCAGCCGCGACGCGACAATTCCGATGCGGCATCGATCAAGCTGGCACCCGATTGCTTGGTCGTATCGCGACCGTCAGACATCAACACCAAGGTCGAAGCAGCTGTCGCGGAATCGCTTTCGGCGACCGACAAAGCGGAACCGGTTTGGACCGCCAAACGCAAATCTGTCAACGATCGTGGGACGACACTGAAATCCATTCGATTCCAGTCCGAGTCGGCATCATCGTTATCAATACGCGTGGTCGCTCGTAATCGCGTTCCCTGATCGAATTCGATCACGTCGACATAGTGAGTTTCACTCAATCGATCGATCCATCCCGGCGATTGCGTTTGCGGGTCGGACTGCAGCCGCGAAACAGCCCGCTCGAGACGTGTCGGTGCCGCTTCGTCGGTCCATTGATCAATCGTCGACACGTCGGTCTCCGCCATACTCGCCGACGTGTCGACCATAAAGACAACGCGTCCGGGTGAACCATCAACACGCTGGCGGTGCCAGATCGGACCGAAAATCAAAAAGATCAAAAGCGTAACAGCCGCCCCACGAAGCGCGGGCAAGGCATACGCATACGGAGCGGACAAAGTCCTCGACTCACGGCTGTAAAGCACCAGCGTGACGATGCCGCCCAGAATTGCCAGCAACCACAAGCCCCAGATTGGCCAGTCGATCAAAAATCGAACGCTGCCCAACGAGTCAGCAATCACGCCGCTACCTCGGGCTGAGAAGACACACGCGTCGTATCGGACATCGGTGCAACAGGCCGGATCGAGCGCCGTTGCTGCCACAGCAATTCAATGATCAATAACGCCAGAGTTGCCATCATCAATGGTCGCCAAATCTCACGTCCGTAACGGTCCAACTCGGTCGCCGCCAACAGTGTTTCAGCGTCGTCACATTGCCGAGCGCCAGCGGCCTCGGCCAAGGCATCGCGTCGTTCCTCAGGCATGATTCCAAGCGTCGACTCCGACGCTGGCACATCGACCAGACGTAATATCGGTGACCTCAACTCCGGTGCATCAAATTGATAAACACCCGACACAAGCGTGTCATCAAAATGCCAACCGGTTTCAGCAGTCAGTGGCTCTACCAGGATCGACCGTCCCAATGGATCGGTTGCCATGAGTGCCATTGACTGCCAATTGGGCTCGCTCGTTCCCGACTCAATTTCCATGGCGCGTGATTCCGCAATATCAGATCTCTCAAGTCGAATTGCTTCGCCCGGCAACACTTTGGAAACGCCACCTCGTCCCGATAAGTCGTAGACCAACTGCTGTAATATCGGAACACAAACCGGACGCAGCGGGAGCGTTGAATCTTGATCATCACAGCTAATGGCAAATTGGGTGATCTTCGTGGTTGGATCATGAACGATCACAGCATCACCGGTGATGGAAGAAAGCCACATTTGCCGGTCATCGGTGCCGCTTGCGTCGGTGCGATCGGCGTCCGGCCAAACTCGACGCCGTTTGATCTGAACCGAGGCGAACAAATCGTCATCAGCGTTGGCAAGATTTTGCCAAACTGAATATCGGCGGTCGGGCATTGCCAGTGAGGTCTCAGAATCGAGACGAATGCGATTCCCCAGTTTTGCAGGCAACAGATCAATCGCATTCCAGTCTTCACTGCGAACTTGATCACCATCAACAAACACAACAGGCGGAGCGTTACGCATCCAGTCTTCAAGCAGTGCCACTTGACCGCGGGGAGCCATCTGCTGCGGCGATGCCACGTTCAACCAGAACCAACAGTCAAACGCCTCGGTGTGGTCGCTGCTTGACGTCGACTTCTCTACCCATCGCTGAAACTGACGCGGCGAAAAACGCTCGACTTGAATCGGACTCTCATTCGGTTTCGCACCCAACGTGAGTGCGAGCTGCAGAAATTCGACCGCCGCTAATGACTGCAACTTTTCATTGGGAACACTGCTAACCATGCCCACGCGAACGGTTGGCGCAACCGACAGGACCATGTGTCGTCGATTGTCGGCGGCGATACGGTCAACGACTTGGCAATCGACGCGAACTGATGAATTGCCAGCTTGACTTGGTGTGTATTCGCACTGAACGGTCTGCCATCGGTTCGGTTCCAAACGCAGTGTCTGTTCGCTGACTAAAGCGTCATCGATTGTCCATCGACACTGGAGCGTTCCAGTGTCACGGTCGGAATGATTCATCACACGCGATAGCAGCGTTACGGGCTGACCCACCAAAGCAACCGGTGTTTTTTGGACCAGGGGTGCGATCGAAATGTTTCCGACCGCTGTTTGATCTGACGCTGATTTTTTCGTCGACGCGTCCTGGTTACCCACAGCCAACCAATCCACGCCGACCGCCGGGTTCATTTGATCCAAACGCGATCGCAGTTCTCCAAAACGCGACACGGCACCGTTCGACGTCGACGGCTGCGCTTGCGATCCTTGATCAAGACTGAGTTCGGCGACCTCGACTTGGTCGGCATCATCTTGAAAATCCGACGCGAGGATGATCTTTCGATGCGGGTAGGTCGCGTCGCTGCACGCATCGACCGCACGCGACATCAAAACAACCAAATCACACGGTCCCGAATCAAACGGCAGTTCGGAAAGCTTCACTTGAGCGCGCGATGCCGACATCGTCAAACTGGCTTCGGGTTGCGATGCCGCGACTAGGATGACTTCGTCGCCCGAGGACAGCGACTCCAAAAGAGCGTTCAACGATGCAAGCAGATTTTCACGACGTCCCGTTGCTGACATGGAACGACTGTCATCGATGGCGAGTATCAGCGACAGTGGAGCCGTACCCGCCGCACTTTGCAGCGACGATACCAACGGCCGGGCCATGGCGAGGGCCAATAGAACCGGGATCGCGCAACGAATCAGCAGCAGAATCCATTGTTGCCAACGCATGGATCGTCGATTGGTCTGAACCAAGTCCTTAATCAAAAACATCGCTCCCCAGTCAACCGTTCGAAAACGATTGCGGTACAGCAAATGAATGGCCAAGGGCACGACAAAGGACAGACTCGCCGTTGCCATCAGAGCGTTCAGCCAAGTCATCTTCCGCCTCGGGCAAACGCACCACGACCCACAATCAACGCGCGACGTCGATGCAAGAAGGTTGCCAAAGCGTCAACCAATGGCTCGTCAGTCGTCAACATCACATGGTCAATGCGACGTTGGTTGCAAATACTCACCAATGCCGCGTTGTGGCGACGGATCGATTCCAAATAAGATTCTTTAAGCGATCTGGCATCGACTAATTCACGTTGATCGGGTCGTTCCAGATCTCGAAACTCAATACGGTCATTGAATGGGAAATCAATTTCATCACGATCGAGAATCTGCATGATCATGACATCTTGTTTTCGTGATCGCATCGCCGCCAACGACTGACCGATCGCACTGACATCACCAAATCCATCGGTCAATAGCACCGTGATCCCACGGCGCGGCAGCTTGGCCGGTGCGGCGGCGAGGACGTCCGCCAGCTCTGTTTCGCCTCCTCGATGTGCCGCTGCTAACACGCTTAACAATGCGTGAAGATGGCTGCTACGTGTCCGCGGAGGCAGCGAATCACGAATGCGAGTGTCAAACGTCAAGAGTCCAACAGCATCCTGCTTGGACAACAAGGCGTAAGCGATTGCCGCCGCTAGCGCGGTGGCGTAATCTTGCTTGGAGGTTTTGCCCTCACGCGTCACCGCTGACAGATTTACGGCACGCTCGCCCGCGTAATTCATCGATCCACTTCGATCAATCATGATCGTGCATTGCAGATTCGTTTCGTCTTCGAACTGTCGGACATAAAGACGATCGCTCTTGCCATAAACCTTCCAATCAATGTCCTTTAGATCGTCTCCAGGCACATAAGGTCGGTGTTCTCGGAACTCGATGCTGCTGCCTTGATGAATGCTACGATGGCGTCCTGCGGTTAAGCCCTCGACCGACTCACGTGCAACTATTTGCAAAGCCGCAATTCGAGCTGCATCTCGTGATTGAAAGAGATCAATTATTCGCACAAACGCGTTCCTTGATTCACAATGCCAGTTCAATCCCCGTCAATGACACCTAAATCTCTAGCGTGGCAGCTTTGGCAAAACGCTGGGCTCCGCCAAAACGGAGCCGTCGCGACGTGCATGCCAATTTGACCGCTTTATTCTACTGCGTCACGAATCTGAATTGGGGATTGTGTTCTGCCAATCGCGCATCGTTCGGCATGTGTGGCCGCATGGGATGTTGAGCAATACAAGGGTCTGAATTCGTACACCAGCCGATTCACCGATCGTGTTGAGAACTGGCCAAATTGCCAAGCTCTCCCCACTCTTATGAGGGCTGGCAAAGAAGTCGAACGCATCCCAAAAGCCAGCGACCGATTCCAAAGTCAGTCGAGCAAACGCTGTTCATTGACACCCGCAACCAAGGCACGATGGTGGACCTCATGCAGAAGGAGGTAACCGAAGACGACTTTGCATTACTGAGGCTAAAAGACCGATGGCGGACAGCGTAAGCCACAGGCGGACAAAGAAAACGCAGAGACTCCAAGGTGCAAAGTCATAAAGAAGACAGCTCAATCGGATCAACAGCCCCAATTGAGTCCTTTCACTTCCGCGCCCTCGCGTTAACTCTCATTTGCGCCAAT
>JBCCJB010000024.1:0-20225 GCA_039028015.1 Planctomycetota bacterium | reverse complement strand
CCGGTTGCACCTGATAGACGGCGTAGGTGGCACCAGGTCTTAAACCAATAAACTCGTAATTGCCAAGCGCGTCGGTGGTCGTTGTGATGACATCGCCGTCATAAAGACCGGGCAACGCCGACGTGGCAGGATTGACGGGCAACCCAAGCACGTTGCGTAGTTCCAGAGTGACTCCCGCAAGACGCTGGTCATCATCGGTTAACACGCCATCGCGGTAATCACGAAGATTGACTGGGTCGGGTGCTTCCTGCAACGGTAGCGGTGGACCATCTTGAAAAACGACGCCGGCAAGCGAAGCGGGCGGCAGCTCGGGAAAGTCATAATCGATCGCGGTGACACCGGCGGGAAGCGTGATGTTCCCCAACACATCATCTCGAAGAATGACACCACCGACGCTGCCGATGAGTTGACCTCCGTGGAAGAAGCCAGCGGGCTGAGACTCACGCACTTCGTAGTCGCCTGGTCGCAGCGTCTCAAACACGTATCGGCCATCCGCATCGGTCTGTGTGCTGGCAATCACACGGTCTTGCTGAACCAACTCGACGACGACGTTGGGAAGGCCGGCTTCGTCTGGATCGCGTTGGTTATTGCGTTGCGTGTCGGACCAAACCAATCCACTGATGCTTGATGGAGGAACCTCGCAAAAATCGTAGTCGGTGAGAACTTCGCCCGGTCCGACCGAGATTCCAGAGATCACGTCATCGGTGCGATCGTCGCCTCCGCCACTGCCCGCGACTTGGCCGCCGTGAAAGTATCCATCCGGCTGACTTTCGCGGACGGTGTAGATGCCCGGCGACAGGTCGTCGAATTGGTAGGTGCCGTCGTCGGCGGTTTGAGTGGTCGCGACAACGCGACCCGCATCGTCGATTAGCTCGATGAGCACACCGGCAAGCCCTACCTCGTCCTCGTCGCGTACGCAATTCTGATCAACGTCCACATAAACCACACCGCTCAGTTGTGACGGAGGCACCTCACAGAAGTCATAGTCGGTTAAAAGTTCACCGGGTCCAACGTTAATGCTGGAAATCACATCGCGAACACGATCATCGCCGCCCCCACTTCCGGCGACTTGACCGCCATGGAAGTATCCGTCGGGTTGGGTTTCGCGGACGGTGTACATCCCCGGGGCGAGATTCCGGAACGAGTAGCTGCCGTCGTCGGCAGTCTGTGTGGTGGCGATCAAGCGTCCCGTATCGTCAAACAGCTCTATCGCGACGCCAGATAATCCCACTTCGTCTTCGTCTCGAACGCAGTCTTGATCAACGTCGACATACACCACACCACTGAGTTCCGATGGAGGCAATTCGCAGAAGTTGTAGTCGGTCAGTCGTTGGCCCCAGCTAATGGGTATTTCTGAGATCACGTCGCGTGACAGATCGTTGCCGCCCGCACTTCCAGCGATTTGGCCCCCGTGGAAAAAGCCGTCCGGTTGCGTCTCGACGACGCGATACGATCCCGCCTCCAGATTCTGGAAGTGATAGCGTCCGTCGGATCCGGTCTGCGTGGTTGCAACAAGTTTTCCGCTGTCGTCAAACAGCTGCACGATCACACCAGAGAGTCCCTGTTCATCCGGATCGTGAATGCAGTCGCCATCGTTATCAACGAAAACAAGTCCCGAGATTTCGGCGGGTGGACGTTCACAGAAATCGTAGTTGAGCGCTGATTCACCCGAGGTCAACGTAATATCGGTGATGCGGTTCGGGCCATTGAGACTGCCACCGGAAGTACCGACAACCGCACCGCCTTCGAAATAGCCCTCTGGCTGAGTCTCGACGACGGTATATGTGCCAGGTACCAAATCATCGAACGAATACTGACCGTCATCGTTGGTTTGTGTTTGAGCAACTTGATTACCGGCTTGATCAAACAACGTGATGGTCACACCACCTAGCCACGTTTCATCGTCGTCTCGGATGCAGTCTTCATCCAAATCGACATGGACTCGGCCCGCTAGGGATGCCGTTTGACGTTCGCCGAAATCATAGTTGATCCCAGCGAGACCCTGACGGAGATCAATTCGAGAGATTGAGTCCTCGTCGCTGCCAAGTTCGCCAACAAGCTGGCCCGCAATCGTTCCAACGGCATCCTTTCCATCAATGAACCCCGTCGGCTGTGACTCCACAATGCGGTAAACATCAGCCGGAAGATTGGCAAAATCATAAAAGCCATCGCGATTGGTCACTGTCGTGGCGGCGACGTCACCCGCTGAATTGATTAACGAAAGCGTTACATTGTCGATGCCTTCTTCGCCCGATTCGCGAACCCCATCATCATCGCGGTCGTGATAGACGTGACCCGAGAGACGTGCTGGTGCGACTTCGCAAAAATTGTAGTGATCGCCATCACCACCTGGTGGTAACGCGACGTTGGTAATGCGCCCGCCATTAATGGAGGTGCCGATACCGACAAGAAGATTCGATGCGATCGTCCGAATGTCACCCACGTGCGACGAGCCATCAAGCAAGCCTTCGGGTGTTTCTTGTTCGACGCTGTACGTCCCAGCGGGCAGATCGTCAAAGCGATACGCACCGCTTGCGTTGGTCTGCATGGTCGCCACGCGATTGCTATTGCTGTCGACCAAATGAATCGTGACATCTTCCAGAGGCATCGCATCATCAGGATCGTGATCGCCAAAGCAATCGACACCCGGTGCTGCGAGATAGACGAATCCACCAATCGAACCTAATGGCAGCTCGCCAAAGTTGTATTCGATACCTGCATCGCCACCGGCTAAGACAATCTCGTTGATCTGATCGCCAGGATTGATTGCTGAGCCAACGACGCGTCCGTCAATCGTCCCAGCGGCATCGCGACCATCGGTTAACCCGGGCGGCTGAGTGACTTCGATGATCCGGTATCGACCGGGCATCAAACCGTCAAACGCGTACGAGCCATCGGCGCGCGTCGTGGTGGTGAGCGTGGCTTGAGCAGCAATGGTCTCGAGTGGTTCCAATCGAATGGGCACGCCCGACAACCCGATTTCGCCCGCGTCCCGCGTACCGGAATCGTTATCGTCTCGATACACAAACCCGGATATGGAGGCTGGGATGGGAGTTTGCGTTGCGGAGGCCAATGCCGCGGCGGAACGATTGGGAAAACTGTCAACGGTGGGACCGTCATCGGGTGGCAAATCGAGATTTAAAGCCGACCAGGGATCGCCGAAATCGTTGACGAAGCGTGCGTCCGTCGTGCTGGGAAAATAGTTGGGTGCCACAAAGGTGGCTTTCAAGATTGAATCGTGGAATTCTTGTCCCGACGTGATCACATCCAAGCTTTGATTAAAGCGATCAACGTCGTCAAACATGGTGAGAACTTGATCAACATCGATCGTGAATTCCAAGCGATCGCCGGTTTCAAATCCAGTGAAACGAAGCACCAGCATTTGGCCACCATCGGCGACCGATGCGGTAACGCTTGCCGGCGTACCGTTGGCCGTTTCCAGCCGATGGACTGCAAAGTCGTGGAATTCATCTTTGCCGAGTCCACCCGCTTCGGTGTCAAAGATGGGATCGCCGATGGACATGCCATCGCCATACTTATCTGTGTTGATTCGCAGCTCTTCGAGCTGCGTGCCGGGTGCTCCACCGGTAAATGAGAGCAACCAACGGTCCGCTTCGGAGTCTCGACCTTGGTCACCATCAGACGCCAAGTAGTCGGTTTCGAGATAAACCAGACCGACGTGAATCGCATCGACGGCCATCAATTGACGTCTCTCGAGCGTTTCGACCTTGGAAACGCGCGAGGGCCGACGACGCAACGGCGGGGAAACCGTCGAGCGAGCTGCCGGTGTTCGCGGCATCCATTGATTGATTGTTTTCCAAATCACGCGTGGCCACTCCGTGCCGTTGGTACCAATGTCATCCGATGACGATGGTCGTGGGTTGTCGATCTGTGTCTTGAGGCTGAAGTCTCGTTGGGAACACTCGGGTCAAAAGGCGGGGGCGATATCGGGACGCTCTGATGATGACGACGGTTGATCCATGGCTTTCGGCGGTTCTTCATCCGCGGTGTCTGGCATGACACGACGATGGATTTGTTCGTCCAAATCAAACGGACGTCGCGCGAGTTTTTCCTCCGCGGGATCGGTCGTGCGCAGCAGATCACTCACATCCCAACGCCGAAGCGTTGCGTCAAATCCGCCTGAGAACAGAATCGTGTCGATCATGGCCAAAGCGGGAACGCTGCCGCGATGACCATCAAGCGTCTCGATGAGTCGAGCGCTGGACGTTGCGGTAGCGAGCTTAACCACGTACAGCGTATCGTCGCTGCCCGCCGCGACCGCACACTGTGGACTGACGGCGATGACGCTAAACAGTCGACCGCTTGTTAATGAGACTTCGGCATCAACTCGCTGAGCTTGACTATTGATTTGAAGCAGCCGGCCATCCTCACCGACACTTAGCAATGTGTTGGACCGGGGTAAAAACGCGATATCCCGAATCCGTTCCTCGTGTTCCGCGGTGAATCGATTCTTGTCGGCGACTTCACGACCCGAAACAGGGTCAAAATAGACTAGGTGACCATCACGTCCACCGACAACTAACAACCGTCCATCATCGCGATAGGCACAGCAACGCAGATCAGCACAATCACACGCGATCCGCTGGCGAGGAGTCGCCGCCATACCAATCAAGAATAGATTCCGACTAAAGCCGACCGCTGCGATTTGTTGTCCAAAAGGGTCGAAGCGAATGCACGCGAGCGCCGGCGCCGAGTTGATCTCTTGATGGATTGCAAAATCGCGATCGCGATTCCAGATGATGAATCGACCATCGTTTCCAGCCGAGGCCAGTCGACGACCTGTTGGGTCAAAGGTCATCGTGCGAATCCAATCGGTATGACCCGACGTGGAATCGCGTTTGCCGTCACCGAGGGTATGCAACAATCGCATGGTATCGACGTGCAAGATGCGAATCACGTGATCGTCGCCCGCCACGGCCAATAAGTGGCCGCGTGGGTCAGCGGCCATCGCAGTGACGACTACCCGGTCGACTGACGCATCGATGGGTTGCAGGCGAATGGATCGGGACAGAATCCGATTGGCTCCGTGGCCTGTCCACTGAAGCTTGTCGTCAGCGGTGCCAATGCTTGCCATCGCGTGGGCATCGCCCCGTGTAAAAAAATCGCCCCGTTATGATCCAGAACGGTTTGCTTGCGGGCTCTGCGCAAAGTTTAACGACGAAGGCAAGGCGACGAGCAGGCACGTCACGATGGGAAACGCAAATGCCTGTCGTTGAATCGCCACCATCGCGGAGCCCTCCCTGACGCCGTCGCGGACCGGTAAAAGCCATGAAAACCTGGGGAATCAACTACTGGGCTCAGCCCAAACCACACAGCCTTACCGTCTTGATCGGCATTTTGGCGAAGAGACTGTTTCAAAAAGGAACTAGGGCCGCTGAAGGGTTGGCTCGCCGGGCCCACCAATCTGGCCTCCGGTGAGGCGAATGTATGCGCACGCGAGCGGCATCACGGCCAGCGGCGTTGCCAAGATCTGACCGATGACCAAAAGCAGTGATCCTATCGTGGTGATCACGGTGTAAGCGACGACCATCGATAGGCTGAGCCTGGCGTGCCGCATGGACATGACTCTCGCCCAAGAAAGCGAATGCACCAGATCAGCGCGTTGGTCAACAATCAACAACATTGCCGGCCACAACCACCACTGCAGCATTCCCGCGACCAGTAGAAACAGGACACCGGAGGCAAACGTTCCGACGATGATGGCTCGTTGCGAATCAATGAACAAAGACGTGAGCACGAGCAACGCGACACCACACAAAAGGGTGACGGTCAGAACGAATTTGATCATCATCCACACACAGACAAGTCGCCACCAAACGCGTAGTGAGCAACTCAGATCAAGAGCGTCAAAACGATTGGGTGGAACATGGTGCCGGGCGATGCAAAGGGCGACCCGACCCATGATCAAATGAGTGTATGCCGTCGTTGCTAACGCGACGAAACTGTACATCGCTGTCGCTGCCAGCAATGGTCCCATCCCAACGATCAATTGATCGGCGCCTCCACTGTCCATTCGCTGCCACAGATCCCACAACCACTTACCCGGTATCGCAACAAGTGCCAACCACATCAGCCAAGTCAAAGCGGATGCCGATATCAGCAGCGTGCTTTGTCGGCGAATTGCCGCGTAAGCATCGGCAACAATCAGGTCGGTGGTCAGCGGCGAGGTTTTGTCGCCAACCGGCGTCGGTGGATTGCGATTGAGCGTATCCGTGGCCTTGATGGCTACTTCAGCGGCACAGGCGCCGCATCGGCCGAGCTTGGGTACTGAATCAGACGCGGGTAACGGATCCGCGACAGTCGATTCGTCCGAGTTCGACGTTGCGGATCCAAGTGTCTCAAATTCAATGATGGCATTGCACACCGGGCAGTTTCGGCGAACGCGATGACGTTGTTGTCGAAGTCGAAGCTGCACTATTCCTCAAGTCGATTCAGGGTGCGGTCACGTCATCAGTTCGCGTTGATGCTGCATTGACCGAGCTATCCGTTGAGCCATTATCCCAGGGATTGATCCAGTCGGTCCATGCGGTCAAGTAGTCCGAGCACGCTTTGCAGGTTTCGCTTTGACGTTGGATCCACTGCTTCGTTTCAGCCACGCGTTTGAGTTCTGTCTCCAGTGGCATCTTACCCATCAAAGTCATGCTTCGAAGAAAAACGAAGTACGTGTCCAGGACATCGCAACGGCAATAATCACTTACCGCCTTGTAATCACCCGCATCGCAATACGATTGGACCTGATCACCAGACAAGCCAATCTTGCCAGGCTTGCCGAGCATTTGTGCCGCCAGGTTGAGTCCTCCATTGAAGCGTGCCGCACCGTAGTTGGTTAGCAGTTCCTGGAGATCCAAATGAGCCTGCGTGGAGAAACGATTTCGCGGTGATTGATACCCTGAACCTTGAAACCAGGACGGGATGGGTAGTCCAAAACGGAATGCCGACAATTCCATCAACGGCAAATCAAAACTGCGCCCGTTGAACGTGATCCATTGGGGCTTTTGATACGCCTCCCAGCCCTGCCAAAAATGCTTGGTGATGACGTGTGGGCGAAAATGAGGCTCATCGAGCGACACAATGTCATGAAGTCGAAACTCAGCATCGACCTTGCCGATGACGACGGCAATCGGCGTCATGAACGTGTGAGGAATAAAAGTCGAACCGGTCTGCTCCAGACGTTCGGCCTGGTATTTGGCGACGGCCTCGGCTGGTGAGAGCGTCTCGTCGGGGTATCGAACCTTTGCAATCAGTTCACCGTCGGCCACGCTTTCAACGTCGAAGACCAGATGGGCGATCGGTTCAGTCATCTCGCAACGCTATGCTTTGGGAAAACGAGCGATCACCGTGTTGAACTAATCGATTCCCGACAGCTGAAAAACAGGATGCCATGCTTCCACGTTCGATTGGGCAGATTTAGTCGTCACAACGATCAACAGGGCGCTATGGTAGCAGGCGGATTCGAGCCTGCCGTCAGCCGCGCCAGTCCTATTCGGCAACGAGGCGTTGGTACCTTGCAAAGAATGGTGGTTTGATCGCTGCGGTGAACTCGAGAGCCCATCTCCAACGGCGTCACCCGCAGGGGATTACGGGTTGCCTTCTTGGAATGTGGCCGGCCATACTCTTGGGCTTCGAAAAAAGAAACACCACTTTGTTTTTGACTCCCCACATCGTTCTGTCTTATGGCCAAGAGCAAGAAAAAAGCCGAGACCATTTTCCTGGTTTGCGAGGAAACGGGTCAGTACAACTACAGTCTCAAACGCAAGCCGGGCGGCGAGAAATTGCGTGTGAAGAAGTACAATCCGAGTCTGCGAAAGCACACTTGGCACGCTGAGAAGAAAAAGTAGGACGACTTCTGCAGTTGGGGATGCGGTTTTCACCGCCCCCGTCTTCACA
This sequence comes from Planctomycetota bacterium, assembly GCA_039028015.1. Lineage (GTDB taxonomy): Bacteria > Planctomycetota > Planctomycetia > Pirellulales > Pirellulaceae > Rhodopirellula. The sequence goes on along the minus strand of JBCCJB010000024.1, from coordinate 12,317 downwards.
CACGCTCCCTCGCAGCACGCTCACGGATGGCTACCTCAACGAAGAGTCGACAGGGAGCCGATGCCGCGCAACCGGCCGAGCTTTCTCACGGTGCACGTCACTGGCGAATCACGCCTCATGACGCGCCGGTGGTTCAGCGGCTGATTGAGGCCTCCGGTCTCCCACCAATCGTGGCGCAGTTGTTAGTCAGTCGCGGTGTTTATGACCAGGATGGCGCGGCCGCTTTCTTAGAAACGAAGCTGACCAACCTTCGCGATCCCATGTCGTTGCCGGGCGTTGCCAAAGCGGTCGAGCGGATTTTGGCCGCGATCGATACATCAACACCCATCGTTGTTTACGGCGACTACGACGCCGATGGGATGACCGGGGCTGCGATTTTGGTCAATGGTTTGCGGCTACTCAGAGCGGACGTTAGTTACCACGTGCCCAATCGACTTGAGGAAGGTTATGGGCTGAACCGCGAGGCAATTGAGAAGCTCGCTGCACGTGGCAAACGTTTGATCATTTCCGTTGATTGCGGAATCGCGAGCATCCAATGCGCGACACGCTGTCGTGAGTTGGGTGTGTCATTGATTGTGACCGATCATCATACGATCGGGGACGAACTGCCGGACGCCGATGCCATCGTGCATCCGCGTTTGCCCGGATCGACGTATCCATTTGGTGAACTGTGCGGTGCCGGTGTCGCCTTCAAACTGGCTTGGGCGTTGTGTCAAACCAAGTGCGGTCAAAAGAAAGTCACGCCGGAGATGAAATCGTTCTTGATGCAGGCCTTATCTTTGGCTGCCATTGGAACGGTCGCTGATGTGGTTCCCTTGCTCGATGAAAATCGTGTGCTGGTCAGTCATGGCTTACGCATGCTGCGTCGTGATCCACCATTGGGTCTGGCTGAATTGATGCGATGTGCCAAGCTGGATTGCGATGCGGAGCTGACAACGGAATCCATCGCATTCACCATCGCACCCCGTTTGAATGCCGCGGGACGCTTAGGACAAGCACAACTAGGCATCGAGCTAATGACGATTCGCGGCGAAGACGGTGTTCAGATTCCGCCGGTTGAATCGAGACCGCGCGATTCGGGTGGCGTTAGTTATGAGCGAGCGGGATCCTTGGCCGAATACATCCACGGGCTTAACGCGACGCGTGACAAATTGCAACGCAGCGTTCAAGTCGCCGCGGGCAAGCAAGCCCGAGCGGATTTTGACCCTGAGCATGACGCGGCGCTGGTATTGGCTGGGGTCGGTTGGCACGCTGGGGTAATCGGTGTTGTTGCGGGTCGTCTGGCGGATCAATACGCCAAGCCGGTCATCATTTTGTCATTGGACAGCAGCGGCAAAGCGGACGCGGTCGGCTCGGGACGTGCTGGCGTGCCCGGTGTCGATTTGCATGCGGCGCTGGCCGAATGTGAAGACCGTTTGGTTCGGTACGGTGGGCACAAAGCGGCGGCGGGTTTGACGATTCGTGAATCACAGATCGAGGCCTTCCGCGGTGATTTTTGTGAGGCGATTGCTCGGCAGTGGACCGATGGTGACATTAACCCGATGTTGCGAATTGATGCTGAGTCATCGCTTGCGGGCCTGACGCTCGGCACCGTGAAGCAGATCGAGATGCTTGCCCCATTCGGTGAAGGAAATCCCCGACCGGTGATGATCTCACGAGGCGTTTATGTGGACGGCAGTGCCAAAACGATGGGAGGCGGTGGTCGACACCTGACTGCATCCTTGCACCAAGGGGGCAAACCATTTCGGGCCGTTGCCTTTGGTGCCGGCGCTTGGTGTGATGAATTGAATGAAGTCGATGGACCGATCGAGATTGTTTACAAACCGCTCATCAACCGCTTTCGGGGATACGAGAACGTGGAGTTGCAGTTGATCGACTGGCGTGTTCAATCGCTATGAAATCAGCAGACGCTCGACGAGGTGATCTCGGTAATCGTCGAAATCATTCCACGCCATCGCGCACCGCACCGGTCGACCGTGTTGGGGGTCAACGCGGGTGTAACCGTCGTCGGTGATCACCACGGGCAGTGTCTTCATCTTGAACCACGATTCGTCAAACGCCATCGTGACTGCGACCATATCGAAGAGGATGGAACTGGCCAAATCCGGATCGGGTTTGACGGCAAGCCAAGGGACGCGATGAAGCCACGCGCGGTAATTTTGCATCAACGCGACCACTCCAGGATCGTCGCTGCTGGTCAATCGCTGATATCGAGCGCCATCAAGCGATAGCAAGCCACACGTGTCCAACGGGGTGATGCTGCAATTCCAATTGGCGGCTAAAGTCTTTCGCAGCGGTTCAACGCCATAACGCACATTGGATTCGCGTGCGGGATTGGGCGAACCGTCATAGCCCAATTCGATCGAACCATGCATGCCAACAAACCGGGCGTTGCGACAGATCGTTGGGTCGCGTCGCAAGGCTTCGGCAATGTTGGGGACCGTGCCAACACAAATCAACGTGACGGGTACAGCAGAGGCGTGAATGGTTTGGATAATGGCATCGACCGCGTCGTCGTAAATGGTTCCCGGATAGGTGTCCAGGGAATAGTCTCCCAGCCAATCTTGTTGGTTACCAACGCCATCTCTGTCCATCGGGCAGATACCAACGGGCACATCCGAACGCCCGGCAGCTTGTAGGAATTTGGCCGCCAAACGAGCACGGTACATACCTTGTCCTGAATCGGTTGCGACCAGCCGGCAGTCCAATTCCGGACACCGCAACAGATATAGCAACGCCCACGTGTCGTCGATGTCTGAGCCGATATCGGTGTCAAAAATGACTGGAATCTTGCCGTTGGGGCGATCGAGCAGCCGGAAGGTTTCGTCGGGTGACGGTCCGGCAGACGTGACCGGCTCGTCACCAGAAAGCCTCATGGCGCGTGTCATTGAAATCGCCGCGGCGGAACCAGCAATCGCTTTCAGGATAGAACGTCGCTGCATGAATCTGTCGGACCGTTGAAAGTGCGTGGTCGAGCATCACACACAGCCGACCGGACTCCGACAGTCTAGCTTCACGCAGGCTGCAATGTTGGCGCTGGGATTGGATCGCCCAGTGGAACGCCTTTGGCTGACGTTTCGATGAACCCGGTATCAATACCCAGGTCTTGCAATAACAACCGAGAGCTGATTCGGCTGGATTCATAAATGACAGGCAATCCACTGCCCGGATGCGTTCCACCGCCTACCAAGTAAACACCATCGATCTCTTCAAATCGATTGCGCGGGCGTTTGTGCAGCATCTGACCTAGGTTGTGAGCCAGGTTGAAGGTGGCGGACTTGTAAATCGCGTAATCGTGTTTCCAGTCAACGGGCGTGATTCGGTGTTCGACCCGAATGCGATCGCGAATGTCATCGAGCCCAATCGCGGCCAATTTGTCCAATGTTAGCTCGCGGAAACGATCCGATTCCACCGACCAGTCCACGTGGGGTGATTCGTGCGTCACGGGCACCAACACGTACAGGCTGCTATGGCCATCGGGCGCAAGGCTCGGATCGGTCACGCTCGCATTTTGCACATAGAACGATGGGTCTTTGCTGAGCACATGATCCACTTCGATCTCTCGCAAGTTGTCATCGTAGTGCTCGCTGATGTGAATATTGTGATGCGGAAGGTCTTCGTAGATCCCTTCGATGCCGAGGTACAACATGTACGTGCTGCACGAAAAACGTTTGCCAGCGATCTTTTCATCGGTCCATCGCTTGCGTGACTGGTCTGGGATCGTTTTCGTCATCCAATCGGCGAAGTCAGCATTCACCACAAACGCATCCGCCTCATAGCGTTCCGATTGGGTATGCAGTGCGTGTAATCGTCGACCCTGCATTTCAACAGACTGCACCGGATCGTTGAGACGAATTTTGACACCCATGGACTCGGCGATTTCTCCCATGCGTTCGCTAACGCGGCTGCAACCGCCGATGGGATGCCAAACACCGTATTCGTATTCCAAAAACGCCAGAATGCTAAACAAGCTGGGACAATTGAACGGCGACATGCCCAAGTACTTGGACTGAAACGCAAACGCAATGACCAATCGTGGATCCGAAAAGTACCGCTCAAGCTCTTTGCCCAACGAACGAAGCGGATGAACTTTCGAGACCGCGCTCAACAGCGACGGTTTGACAAGATCCATCATCGAATTGAACGGTGATTCCAGAACTGGTCGGAACTTCTGCAGTTTGACCCGATTGTCATCCATGTACTGCCTTAGTTTGCCCACATCGGCAGGTGCGAACTCGGCAATCTGACGATCCATATCGTCCATGTCGGCCGAGCAATCCAGTTTGCCCCCACCGCCAAACGTCAGCCGGTATTGGGGATCCAGACGGACCATCGGCACCTCGGCCATGAGGTCATGCCCCGTGCTATGAAAAATCTCCGACAGCACACGGGGGTAAAGAAAAAATGTGGGTCCGCAATCAAATCGATAGCCGTCTTTTTCGATCGACGAAGTTCGACCTCCGACACGGTCGCGACGCTCCAAGACGGTGACGTCCAATCCGGCGGCCGCAAGTTGCATCGCCGAAGCGAGTCCGCCTGGGCCAGCACCTACGATGACAACTTTTTTCTGAACCATAATGTCCGTCGGATCAATGGCGTTTGAATTGCTTTCAGCACGTTAATTCTGCATCGAACTATAGGGAAATGGCTAATTTTTCCCAGATCGATCTGAGAGCCTATCCGGAAACCAAGCGAATTGGCTCTATGAGCCGTTGACGCTAGCCTCGGGCCTCAATTTCGCTTTGCATGTCAGAAACCGCCCGATGCTAGCGAGCTTGGCTCAGTGGTTTTCGGATAGGCTCTAACAAACGAAACGCGGCGGATTGGAAGTGGCCGCTGGTTGGAGGCATTTCAACCATGAATTCGATTTCGTCAGCCGGTGTTCTTGCCGACTTGCAATCCATCAGGGGCAAAGATCTGACGACCACCATCAACGGGCAAGCAGACACCGGTGATAAAGGTGTTTTCGCACAGCATGGCCACCGCGTGCGCAACATCCTTGGGCGTGCCAATTCGTTTTGCCAACGTGCTTTGCTCGAGTTGTTCAATCGTGCTTTTGGGAACATCGTCACCCATCAGTACCGGCCCCGGCTGCACACAATTGACGCGGACGCGTTGATGACGGCTTCCGAGTTCCACCGCTAGGGAACGCGTCATGACTTCGATGGCGGCTTTGCTGGGAAAGTAGGCGGCATGATCGGCGTAGGGACGCACCGTGGCCCAATCTCCCAAATTGATGATGCAGCCGCCGGCTGACTGCTGCACCATGACGCGGCCCGCCGCACGCGAACACAACAGCGGAGCGACCGAATTGATTTGAAAGTAACGTCGGATTTCGTCGCCGGTTATCGCGTCAATGGAGGTTGGAGACCAAATCGCGGCACTGTTGATGAGCACGTCCAAACGTCCAAAGCGAGACACCGCCTGATCAATCAAGTTCTCGCACACCTCATCATGCGTCAGATCACCGGTCACCACGACCGCTTCACGTTCAAAACGCGATGGCCATTGTGAGGCGACCTCCTCGGCCTCTTTTCCACTGCGGTTGGCGTGAAGCACCACGTGGGCACCGCGACGCGAGAGTTCTTCCGCAATGACGCGTCCCACCCGAGCTGCGCCCGCTCCCGTGACGACAGCGACCGGGTCGTCGGTTTCAAAGGTCTGACAAAGCGACCTGGTTTCAGAATTGATGTTGGTTACGCCTCGGTCGTCTGGACAGTCTGCGTGACTTCAAAACCCATGTCGGCGATCATGTCGTAATCCGCCTGCGGTGCCTGTCCTTTGGTTGTTAAGTAATCGCCCACAAACAAACTGTTGGCCACATACAAGCCCATTGGCTGCAGCGTTCGCAGATGCAGTTCTCGTCCGCCCGCAATTCGCAATTCTCGATCTGGATTGACAAAACGAAACATAGCTAGGGCTTTCAACGCATCCTGGGGACTCGTCGCGGCCGACCCTTCAAGCGGCGTGCCATTAATCGCGTTGAGGATATTCAGTGGGATCGATTGCACTCCCAAATCTTTTAGGTCGAATGCCATCTGAACCAAATCATCTTTGGTTTCGCCCATCCCAATGATGCCGCCGCTGCACATTTCCATGCCCGCATCACGAACGTTGCGAAGCGTTTGCACACGATCGGCATAGGTGTGGGTGGTGCAAATATCGGCGTAATGCTCTTCACTCGTGTTGAGATTGTGATTGACTCGATCGACGCCACACGCGGCCAATCGATCCGCTTGTTCAGGCGTCAAGATGCCCAAGCACGCACAAATGTCTAATCCATATTCTTGCTTGATCTCCGGCACGATCTGTTCAACCGCCCGCATCTCACGTTCGTTGGGGCCTCGGGCTGAAATCACCAGGCAATACGTTTTCGCGCCGCGCTCCGCAGCAAGCCGTGCCGCGTCCAAAAGCTCCGACCGACGTAGAATATTGTATTTGGGAATCGGTGCTTCGGAGATTTTTGATTGGCTGCAGTAATGACAATCTTCGGGACAAAGGCCGCTCTTGGCATTCATCAGGAAATACAACTGAACTGAATTGCCGAAGTACTGATGTCGAATGCGATAGCCAGCCGCCAAGATTGCGGGCACGTCGAAATCGGAAGCCTCGAGGATAGCAAGGGCTTGCGCCGGAGAAATGGAGCCTCCATGAAGGACTTCATCGGCCATCGCGTCAAACGTGCCGGGTGGTGAAAACGCGGTCGCCTCGCAGGCGGAAGGCAAAGCCGTACTCATGGGCAGAATCGCGGAGAGCGGAAGGCAGAAAGCAGAAGGCCGAGAGCTAAAAGCTGATCGCTTACAACTCGTCGCTAATCAATGGCATCGAAATCCTCGAAGTCGTCCAAGTCATCGTCATCATCGTCCTCCGATTCGGGCTCGGTGTTCAACCCGAATTCGGCACTAATCTCATCGTCAATGGCGATTGCATAATCGTCATCGAGTTCTTCCTCAAAGTCGTCGTCGAAATCATCGTCGAAATCATCTTCGTCAATGTCGTCAAACTCATCGGCCTCGTCATCGTCATCATCGAGATCATCTTGAAATCCATCCGCTTCGTCACCGGTGGACTCCTCATCGAGATCATCGACGTCCTCGTCGTCATCCTCGGATAAGACGACTGTTTGCGACTGCGTTTCCGGCTGGTCTGATGGCAACGGGAATGAAGCCTCCTCTGATGTCCGTAGACGCTTTGGTGGGGCAGCACAAACAGGCATAGAGTCTGGTTGGGGTTGAATGGGATGGATGGGCAGTTTCCGACGGTTGCAATGAGTTTGAAGCAGTCCGCATCGACGGAAGGCCGATATTCTGCTAACTGGGGCGGTAATCACAAGCGGACACCCGGAAATTCACCCTGGTCAGTCTTGGGAATCGGTCGCCGAATGGCCCCGGTGACGCCCAATCAAGGACGCAAACGGATTGGAAGGACGTGCATGGATCGCATGGAAATCGTTCGAATGGCAAGCCATCAAATTTCAAAGGTATTTCGATTCCCGCATTCGTCGTCGATGGCGCTGCTGGGCTGGGCAGCCATATTCTGCGTTTGCGCGGTCGGCTGTGCGTCGCATCGTTACGGACATTTGTTGGCACACGATGACAAGGACCTAGTGGGAAGCGACCAGGCCGGTGCGGCAACGTGGAATCCGCTCGTGGACGAGTCGGTGGCGAAGTTACTGGGCCGTTGCCCGCCGATCGGCGAACATCACGCGATGGTCAGGGGCACAACGCCCGAATTGGCGTCAACAACGATCGCTCAAACGGTCAGTCACCCAATCCAAGGGCCGGCAGAGCTCCCCGCTCCCAACACGAATGGAATCGAATCATCGCCAGCCGCGTTGGCGGTCGGTCCGGCACGGGTGTGTTTCATCGGTATCGAGAATCGAAGTGCCGAAGAAATGGTTGATTTTAAGGATCAGCTCTACGAGCGAATCGATTCGCAAATCAATGGAGCGGCCTCATTTCGCAGCGTCAGTCGTCGCATGATCGATGCGGCTCTCATTGAAACGCGGCAGCGACCTGACCAGTTGTTCTTACCGCAAAATCGCGATCTGTTTGCGGCTGTGTTGGGGCGTCACGGAACACCGATTGATTACTTGCTGTATGCGACCATCACGTCGGGGACAACCGACCGGAATCATTCAACGCAGCGTGATTACGTGCTGACGCTGGAGATGGTCAACGTGCACACGGGCGATTACCTCAAAGAGTCGTCAAAGATTCGCAAGGGGTATCATCGCACGCGAGCAGGCAAATGGTGGCAGTTTGGCATGTTCGATCAGGCGGACGGTTAAGCCAACATTCAACACGTGTCGGTCGGTGAGACGGAAAACCGTTGCCACCTTTGCTTTCGCGGATTCTTGCTGGTGATGCGACAGCTTGGAAAAGCGATTCATGGCCTCGTCGCAATGCGATTCCGGGGTCCGTGTTACTGCGTGATCGTAACGGCCGTGATCATGGTCGCGACGCTGGGATGTCGATCGCCCCGTGGTGATGCGATGACAGCACGCGACGCGTTTGCGTGTGGTGATCTTGTGAGAGCGCGCCAAGAATTGCAGCTAATGATTGACGCTGGCGGGGCCAATCGCACTCCAACACGATTGGATCTCGCCATGGTCACCTTGGCCGCGGGTGAGCCTGAGGCGGCTGAATTGCAATTGCGGGAATTGCGTGACGAGTTGGATGCGGCATCATCCAAACAGTCGCTTCGTGATGCAGGGTCACTGTTGGCTGATGACCGGGTCCGCGTGTTTCAGGCGGCACCTTATGAGCACGTGATGATACGGACCATGTTGGCCGTTTGCTCTCTGTCGCACGATGGTGAGGATGCGGAAAGCTATCTCGCTCAAGCCGTGATGAAGCAAAGGCAGCTTGGAACATTGCTGGCACACCAACAACGTGATCTCTTTCCCAATCCTGATCCAAACGACGTGGGGCAACCTGATCAGCGGATCGCCGAATTGACGGTTGATTCTCTTGTGCAACCGATTGCCATTACCCCGTATTTGCGAGGTGTGATCCGTGAGTCCACGCATCACAACTATGACGATGCTGAGCGAAACTACCGATTGGCCAGTGCCATTCGCCCTTCTTTTGCACCGGCGATCGAGGATCAGTATCGCGCTTCGCAAGGCGTCCATAGCCAACCGGGCCACGGTGTGCTCGTCGTGATTGGATTGGTAGGGCCGGGGCCGCAGCTTCACGCCGTCGAGGCTCCCGTGACAACCGCGGCGCTCACGGCGGCAACTTACTTGCTGGATTCGTACGCAACGGATAACGAATCACGACCGACGCTACCATCGATCAAGACCGTTCAGGTTCCAAACGTGCGTGTTCCGGACAGCCCCATCGCGGCACTCATGGTGAGTCATTCCAAGGCCGCAGCATTGGCCAATCATGCGCAAGTCAGTTTTCGAGGTGCGACGCAGATCATCACGCATGTCGGCGAAATGATGCAGCAGCAATTGCAGGCAACACAACCAATGCGAGTGGCACGCATCGTCGCACGTCGTGCAGTCAAAGAATCACTGGTTGATCTAACGCGACGAGAGCTGGGTCTGGACGGCGTCACGGGATCTTTGTTCGACTGGGCCGCCTCGTCGGCATGGGTGTCGTTGGAAGAACCCGACTTGAGATGCTGGTCGATGTTGCCCAGGGAGTTCCAAGTGTTGCGAACCGAATTGCCCGCTGGTGACCGCGTTGTTTCGCTGACGCCTTTAGGCTGCAATGGTGACGCACTCGGACCGCAACAGCCCGTCAACGTCACCATTGAAGACGGACGCACCACTTATTTAACCGTGATTGCTCCGAATCGTACCTTGCACGTCGTCCGCTCTGCTGCAGTCGGCCCAACTACCACAGCCGGTTCGATTGGACCGGGTGGTAAATCCGGGCTTGAGTTGGCCCGGGCGACCGACAGGATCGGATCTGCCATGGATGAACACTAACGTTGCGTGGCAGACTGACCGATCCTGTTGTCGGTCCCGATCGATCGTCGACAAATCACCGGGCTTGGGCGACTCGAATATCAGTCGTCATAGGCCACGTTTTGCGGCATTAGCAGCGGCTCTCTCGGCTTGTCGTGTTGTTCAGGTGATTCGAGTTTGGTCTCGCGTGATGATCATGCCGCAGGTCGACAGCACTTTGGTTAATTCGTCCTCGAAAGGTTGTTGATGATTGGATTCTCAAACTTGCCAATGGATTTCGATTCGCTTCGTTATCACGTCGAATGTCGATTGTGCGAGCTGGGAGCCCTTGAGCCGGACCAATTTCCCCTTACTCAGCGCGAAATCATTCGAAAAGGAAAAACCTGCGCGGTCTACTTTTGCCTGCACGGACCGCGAAGTGTCAAATTAACGGCGATCGCCGACTTTAATGCGAGGTCGATCGTGCTCTATGGCACCGATGGATCGCGACGCGATGTGGTGCAATGGGACCAGCTGCCAGACCAATCCCGTGCTGCCTGATTTATCTGTGCAACGCAGCGGTGCGTCGACGGAGGACCTTGGTCGCATCTGGATCGTGTCGAATTGACCAAAAACCACGCTAATTCGAAGAAAACGGGTGAATTCCGACTTCTACCCTTGCTGATGATTGGATCGCGTCGTTAGGCTCTGGGGCCCAAAATTACGGTTTGGTGAGCGATCGCGCAACTTTCGCTGCACCGGACGCATCGTCTTCAGCTTTACGGAGACAGTTTATGAAACACTGGTTGGTTCGAGGTTATTTAGAGAGGCAATGGTAAAATTATTGGTTCGGGATCGCGAAACGATCCAAGAAGCGGTGCGACGGTTTCGAAAATTGGTCGAACGCAGCGGCATCAAGAAAGAAATGCGGCGTCGCGAGTTTTATGAAAAGCCCAGCGAAACCAATCGTCGTGCTCGTTTGCGAGCCGAGCGTCGCAATCGCCGCACACGAATGCTGTCTCGCTAGCTCGCTAACGCGAAAGCCATTAGCTGTTGGCAATTAGCGTTTAGCTTTTCCGTTAAGGTTGGTTTCCGGCATGCCAAAAGCCAATTGCTAATCGCGAACAGCTTTCAAAGGGCGATTAGCTCAGTTGGCTAGAGCGCTTCGTTTACACCGAAGATGTCGGGGGTTCGAGTCCCTCATCGCCCATTACACGATCAGGATCGCTCAGTTGATCCGGCGGTTCTCCCACAGCTTCCAAGTTACGTACCACGGTGTGTATCACGCGGATATTGAACGTGCGATTCGGGTCCTGACCGCTTTTGGTCTTGGGCATATCGCTGAGTTGCTACGTAATGATGCTGCGGATGAGTAGAAGGGCTTGCTCACACCACTGGTGTCCGAAGGGATCAGACGATTCCGATTGACGCTCGAACGTGCTCGCTCGGATCTAATGCCTATTCCCCTCGCAGTTCCCCGGCTCCTCGAAGAATGTCATTCAATCCAGCGGCAATCGAAACAGTCGCACCGACTCGTATAGCCTCCGCCGGTCCACCACCATTCCAAAAGCCGCCGAGCAATCCAACGTCCACAATCGTAATGGCCGAGCCCTTACAGATCGGACCAAGCCCCTTGAGCCCTTTTCGTTTTGGCTTCTCAGCCTTTTGCGTGTCTTCGCCGGAATTCTTAAGACGATGACGACCTTCGAGTGTCTCGATAGACGTCCGAACGGCGTGCGAATAGTCCAACGACGGGCCATCGTTAGGGCGGTCACTTACCCTACACGGACGCTTCGCTTGATGAATCATCAAAACCAACTCTTTTTCGGGCGTCTCGAAACCCAGATCGCGGAGAAGTTGTACGTCTGCTTCCGGAAAGTCAGTCTGTTCCAATCGCTCAACGATGCTTTCGTAGTGATTCTGAATCTCGTCCGCGATTCCCGTCTGAACAACCAAGCGATCGACCGTGCGTAGACCCGCGAGCAAATCGTAGAGCAGCCTGTCCAGATGCTCATTCGAGAAGACGTCGGTCAAATCCTGATCTTCTCGAAGCGATGATTCGATGTATCGAATCGTCTTCATCGCTCGGATCAAACGACGGATTGGGTCTTCGTGTTTCCACTCGAGGTGCTCGAGTCGACCAACGAAACTCTACAGTCGACTCAAAACAGATTCTCGGCAGATGTGATCGACTAAGGCCATCCACTCTTTCTTCTTCATGATGTCACTCTGCGTATAACGGAGCCGGTTCCGGCGGTTGCGTTCGTTTCAATGGAGCCGTTTGCTTTACAGCACTTCATCGGCGGTACGCGAACGGAGGGAAACCGAGCGAGCCGACGGCGACCTTTGGGCGGATTAAGTGTAGAAAAAAGCGGCGGCACGAAGGGCGAACGCGAAGGATCGGCGGGGGCGGCTT
>JBCCJB010000023.1:0-20346 GCA_039028015.1 Planctomycetota bacterium | reverse complement strand
CGCTCGCCTCCTGAATAATCAACACTGAGGCAGTTCACCAGTGAAGGTGCGATTTCCCGCCTTACTTAGGCTCACCGCAACTGCTCTCACACGTCAGCGACCTTAGTGACGCTTTCGGCGCCGTCCGTAGCTAATCAGGCTAGCCACCGTGACCAATAATGGTGCCGCAGGTTCGGGAATCGCCGAGACGCCGCTCGCAGTTCCAAACACATCCCATTCGAGGTCTTGTATAGGGGACGCAGGTGATGGTGCGACAGCGTCGCGTAGGCCGAGATCGAAGGTTAGACCGTCCAGCACGATCGCATCAACCCCCAAAAAATCAAGCGAAGCAGGACCAACCGGATACGCGAAGGTAACATCGCCGACCACGTTATCGAATGAAGTGACAATGCCAGCCGTCATTGAGACTGTCCCCGTGACGTCCGAAACGATGGTTTGATATGCCCCAGCACCAAATCCATTCAAGAGTGCATCGTCATCAGCGACGAATGGCTGAAAATTCAAATTCAATCCCGTGACGGAAAACGTTCCTGTTCCGCCGTCGGGGCCATCGAAGTCAAGCGTCCCAATATTGGAAAAATTGCTTTCGAAGGGAAACACGTCAACAGCACCAAACGCTGGCGTTAGCCCATCAGAGTCGTCTAAATCACCCACATCGAAAAAACCATCGATTGCCGGATCCCCGTCCCTTCCCTGGTCGAGTTGGGCAAAGACGCCTGAGCTCCACTCGTACCAGCGACTCTTGCCGTCGGCTGTAAAGTCAAGATCAACCGTGCCAGCATATGTCGACGCTGAGCTAATGATCGCAGAAACGGTGAATATGCCCGCACACAAAAATTGACCCACACGCCGCGACTCAAACTGTTGCCTAGATCGAAAGTTCATGATCAATACCTACGTTTGCTCGTCGATGATGCAAAAAAGCAGCTCGCAGTAGGTTAATTTAGTTTTCTGCAAGCATTTTGACCAAAAGCTTATTTGTATCGAGAATCAATGTCAATTGTCGCCTCGGCGAGCTTTGCGGTGCTCGGCTAGTGGACATAGAAACGGTCAACAGTCTTACTTTGTTTTCGATTAAGGTCTTCCGTGCGATGGCATCTTAGGAACGTTTCGAAACGTTACGGCAGCACCAACGCGTTGGCCGATGTCAGTCTGGAGATCGCGGCGGGGCAGGCGGTTGCTGTCATCGGCGAAAACGGTGCCGGTAAGAGCACGTTGATGAAGGTGCTGGCCGGCATTGTGTCACCGGATTCCGGTGAATTGTGGATTGATGATCACTGCGAAGTGACTGCGGACCAGTTTCGGTACCGCTCGCCACGCGACGCGATGGACCAGGGTATTGCGCTGATTCACCAAGAACTCAATCTGCATGACAATTTGTCGGTCGCGGAAAATTTGTTCCTGGGACGTCAGCCGACCCGGAATCGATTTCCGCTGCGTCAACTTGGCTGGATCGATCGCTCTGAGATACACCGGAAGAGTGAGATTTGGCTCGATCGAGTGGGGCTGGCTGCGTCGCCGGGCACGTCCGTTGCGTCATTGCCAATCGCGTCGAAGCAGCTGCTCGAAATTGCCCGGGCGATCTCGATGGATGCTCGCCTGGTCATCATGGATGAGCCGACCAGCAGCCTAAGCAACGATGAATCGGATCGGTTGTTTGAGTTGATTCGTGAATTGCAATCCGATGGGGTCGCGATTCTTTACATCTCTCATCGCATGCACGAGATCACTCGGATGGCAGAACGAGTGGAAGTGCTTCGAGATGGCAAGAGCATCACCACGTTGACCGGTTCCGAGATTCGACCGGACGTGATGATCGAAAATATGGTTGGACGGGAACTCACATCGCAAACCGATCGGGTTTGTCGCCCAGGTGAAACGTTGCTCAAGGTTTGCGATCTCCAAGTCGAAAGCGAGGCCGCGCCACCCATCAACCTCGATGTCGCTGCCGGCGAGGTGGTGGTGCTGGTGGGCTTGGTGGGTGCTGGTCGCACGGAGATTTTGGAAACCATCTTTGGCATTCGGCACCGTGCCGGAGGAACGGTTGAGGTCCTTGGACAACGTGTTGGCTTGGGTTGCCGTGCTGCCATTGATGCGGGGCTAGGTTTGGTCCCAGAAGACCGGAAGCTTGCCGGACTATTTTTGGAATCGAGTGTCCTCGACAACATCACCATGACTGCAATGGGGCAACGCGATGAAGTTCGGATCAATCGACGATGGCAAGCGACGATCACGACCGACTTGATGAAACGATTGAACGTCAAGTCCGCATCGTCGGCAATCGCGGTGGCATCGCTGTCAGGCGGCAACCAGCAAAAGGTGGCGCTCGCAAAATGGATGCACGGTGACACTCGTGTTTGGCTTTTGGATGAGCCGACGCGTGGCGTGGACATTGGTGCCAAAGCGGAGATCTATCAGCTCATTCAGAAAGCCACGCAGCAAAGCGATGCTCCCATTGGCGTGTTGGCGGTCAGCAGCGATATGGAAGAGGTGTTCGCCATCGCAGATCGCGTGCTCGTTGTTTCCGACGGGCGGATCTCAGGCGAACTGATGCGAGATGAGCTGAGTGAGGAAGCGATCATGCGATTGGCTGTCGAGACAGCCGCGACGTAATGCATCGCCACGCGTGACTTTGTCTATGCAGCTTTTGCTGAATACAACTCGGCATACTCGATTGCCCAAGCATCGATCAAATCCTGGTACTCGTCCACATCGACGTCGGCGACTTTGGTGAAGTGAGCCCGGTTAAAGATCTCCCGGTTCATCACGGTGCCTTTTCCTTTCAGATCCAGGACACGAAGGTCGCTGTAGGGCCGTATCACCAATTCCAGTCGGCTGTAAAGATTTTCGCGACGGCCTCCGCTCATGCGAAGGTCATCGCGATAGCAAGCCGATCCCCATCCGTCTTCGCCAAAGATCGACTCAGTTCGAAACCCGGGAAAATGATCTGCCACCCGCGCGACAGCGTTCTCGATTTGATCCGAAAGTGACAAGCGATACGACGTGTGCATCCGCCGCATTTCTTCTTCGGTCATTTTGGCCTTCGCCTCACGCGACGCCTCGTGTTCGCTGCGACGTCGCCCGCGACGGATCGCTGACTCGAGACGCGATTCAAAATCGTCGCGTGTCAAGATGCGTCCTCCGAAGCCAATTTGTTTGCTTCTGATGTCGATTCGCTGACTCGATTGCCTTTCGGTGGAGGCGGTGTGAGCGACGCGGCGGTCGTTTCCGTCGATGGTGACGCATTGGAAGGATCAGAGTGCCCAACCGGCGACGCTGAGGGTTCTGCTCGTTCGGGAGGTGTCGGCTCAGTGCTGGTCGAGCTTGCCAATGGGGTGTTTTCACCGGGCTCGGTCGGAATATCAGTCGGAGTTGCTTGGGAGGCCTGGGTTTTTGCTTTGCCCCCTTTCTCTTGATTGAACAATTGCATCAGGTCGCCGAAGGATCGCAGCGGTTCGTCGCCGGACTGCATCGCATCGGTCAACGGTTTGGACTCAGTGTCTTTGCCAACGACCTCATAGACCTCAGGCTTTCGGCCGCGCGAGCCGCGGCCACCACCACGTGAATCAGACCGCCTCGGTCCACCCGAGCGACCGCCGCCACCACGTTTGTCAAACCGACGACCTCCACCGGATGCGCTTTTGGTTTCGTTCCCACCGCGCGACGTACCTTGACGTGGTTGACCCGATGAACTGCCGCCACCGCGAGTCCCGCGCTCCTTCTTGCCACGTTGGCTTTGGTTTGATCGACCGCGTCCGGTGCTATTTCGGTTGGGCGGACCACCGCGACCGCCACGCTGGCTGCGCCGTTCGGCTTCGCGTTGTGGCGACAACACACTCAATGCCACCCGACGACGTTTATTGTCGATGCCGGTGACATAAGCGGTGACGACATCACCGACCTGAACTGCTTCATGGAGGTCTTCAACAAACCCGTCGGCGATTTTGCTGACATGAATCAGACCACTCGTCTCGGGAGAAAGCTCAACGAACACACCAAAGGGCATGACACCCACGACGACACCGATGACCTGGTCGCCTTCTTTGAGTTGCGATAGCGTTGGCATGTGCGTCATCACGGCGGGTGGAGCTTCCGTCGCTGAAGACTCACCGAACGGGTCGCACAACCAATCGACAAGCTGACCGCCACGGCTCCGCCCCACCTGCCATTCTTTGACCAGCTTGTCGATCTTGGCTTGTTCAGGGCGAGGTCGTCGTATGGGTTCGGGTAATTTGATCTCTGGCGTTGCGTTCTCGGTTGCTGCGGTCTCTGCGATTGGCGTCGCGGCGTCGGGTGCGGAGGATTGCGCGTCCGGATTGGAGACTTCGGGTTCCAGCGGCGATGCTTCCGAGGCTGCTTCTGATGAGGCGGTGACATCCGACGTTGGTGAACTGCCACTTTCCGTCGTCACATCGTTGTCCGTGTTGACGCCATCGTCAGCAATTGGAACGTTTTCAGTTGCGGATGGAGAATCACTGCTATTGGATTGGCTCTCATGAGCCGCCGTGTCTTCCGCATCACTATCGGAAGCATCTGATTCGTTCGACGATGACTGCGGTTCGGCAATCGACTCGCTTACTACCGATTCAGCAGCAACTTCGGTGGCAAACGGTGCGGCATCAGCAGCCGATGGTTCGGATAGGTTTTCGACGACCGGCTTTGGTGGCGGCTCGGGTTCAACGATCTCGGTCGACTGCGGAACGGGTTCGGAATGATCGGGCAGTGAATAGCCCGGAGGACACGATGGGGGCAGCTCAATGTCTAAGGCTGACGCAAGTTTCTTTGCCAGTGGGTAATCGTCGGGATGGATCAGAGTGCCATCGAGCGTTTCTTCGCTTTCAAAGACACGCAAGAAAGGTAATGCCTGACGACTATCGACGGCAGACGTCCAGGCCACCGAGCCGCTCAGATCTTGGCGGGACGCAAAAAGCGATTCGCGGCGACGCGAGTCCATGGCCGCGGCGATCTCGGCCGTCACCCCGGGCAATCGTTCCAACCAAGTTGTCGCTGCTGAGTTCACATCCACACCGCCACGCGATGCCCCGCTGACCAGCACATCATCGAGCGCCGCAAGAACCGCATCATCGGATAGTTCTCGTTGGAATGATCCAAGCCTCAGTTTGAGCGGATCGACTTTCACCAACGCTTGGGATGGCTGCAGGGTGGCGAAGGCTAGCCAAGCCGCAGCGCGAAACCGCCGTGGTGTGGATCGCATTTCGGAGTCACCAGCCGGACCGCCCGCGTAGGCATCGGCACCGCTTCGATCGGCAAGCGTCCAACGGATCGAGCCATCACTGGATTGTTTGATCAATTCACCGGTGGCGATCATGCAAGCACGACGAGCGGGTCCGTTGCTGATGACGATCAAGTCGACGCCGTACTGATGAATTAACTCGCCCATCTTTGTGACTGCCATGGTTCTCATGGCGGCCGACAATTGGCACGGAATATCTTCGCAGTGAAGAATTCGACCGTCCGCGGCAACGATGGTTGTCGCAGCGGTTCGAGGCCCGACCGCGTCAATGGACATCACGATTTTGGCGTCAACGCCGCCGCGATTGAGCTGTTGATGAAGGTGCTCCGCCGCGATCGTTACCAGTTTGGCCGACGCTTGCTCTTGGAGTTCTTCCCACCACGCTGATTCAGCCGCATCGCGAATGGCTGACTCGTGTTTCAAAACAATCGCCGTTAAGCGATCACTCAAACCGCGATTCATATTGGCAGCCGTCTTCTGCAACTCGGCGACCAGTTTGGCGGGATCGTAATCAAATGCGCATGTGGCAACCTGACTTCGCAGCGCTCGTCCCAGCATGACGATTTGAAATGAGCTCAACTTGCTCGCAGCAAACTTTTTGCCAGCCAGCGGTTTTAGCGTTCCGACCAACCAACGACGACGACGTTGTCGCGGCGAGATCTTTTTGTTTTTCTTTTTGCCGCTCGCGTTCTTAGTCTTGGGTTTTTGAGCTTGGGTCGATGTCGGTGAGGGGGCCGTGCTGACATCCGCTGAATTGGCATCGTCTGCTGGACTCGTCTCGACTGCCGAATTCGTCGCGTCCCCTGGATTCGTCTCCTCTGTTGCGACTGGAGTCGTTTCTGTCACCACCTCAACTGTTGGACCATCGCTGGGTGTCGTCGCATCCGGTGCGATGAGGCTTGCCGATTCACTAGTCGACGATGGGCTGGTTGGCGAGTCGCTTGCGTCGGTTGATGAATCTTCTGAAACGCCTGTGGTCTCTTTCGCTGCCGCATCAATTGACGCACCTTTGGCAGCATCCTCAGTCGCGGTATCGGGACTGTTTTGATCGCCTTGGGTCGTTGTTGGTGCTATCGCTTTGGAGTTGGCGGTCGTTGGTTCGGCATCGACGACAGCGGGTTCGTCCTCGCCCGTGTGCGGATCTCGAACATCGTCGATTTTGATCTTGGCATGTCGGGATAACCAACGAACCGCAGTTCCGATCAATCGTGGGTCGCCGCAGAGTCGTTTGGCAATCGCCGTGTCAACTTTCTCGTCTGACAAAGCGTCTGGTGCGGTGTCATCGCCAGTCGCGAATTCGGTCCGGATAGGTTCAGCGATGGCATTAAGATCAGATCCATCGCCCGATTCGGGATTGAGAACCCGAACGGCGAGTCGAGTCAACCAACCGGGTGTTTCGGTGGATTCTTGTTTGATCCGACGACGCAGGCGGTCAAGCAAACGTCGAGATCCCGCATTGTTGATCGCTTTCTCAATGGAACGATCCGCCAACGGGGTCGCCTGCCACGCCGTCAGCAATGACTCTCGGGTGCTGGCGAGCTGCTGTTCTTGTCGAACAGCTCGCGTCAAGGTCCATAGACTTGACTCATCAATGCCACCCAGCTCATCGCGACGATATCGAGCCAGAAACGGTGGCGAATAGCCCTGCTCAATCAGAGGCAAAGCCAAACGTAAGCTTGAAACTTCGCAACGCCCGCGTTGGGCAATCGCGTCAAGATCGACAGTCATGAATCGGTCACTTTACAAGACACTACTTGTCATGCTTCGGGTGGTGCCGTTCGATCTCAACGTCGCCAAAATGAATCCTCACATTGGGCATTGCCACACCCACGTCAGGACTCCACAGCGAGGACCTTTGATTCAAGATCGACGTGACACCACGCGGATCGCCATGTGGCGATGCCAACGAGCGCCAAACCTTAGGATTGCCCGCAAAGCATGTCAAGGATTGTCGATGGGCCCGCGCCCACCTCAAATGCGTGAGACATACTGACCGCTCAATCGACGAATAAAAGCTTTCATCTCCAGAATGCTCAGCACAGCGGCAACGCGTGATGGTGGCAGTTCGCAGGACGCCGTCAGCAGATCAATCGAGGTCGCTTCGGAGCCAATGCCGGACAGAATTTGCCGTTCAACCTCGTTGAGCATCAGCTCACGACCGCTATGCAGCTCAGCTTCGTTGCCGTCATCGTCTTGAATGGTTACCGAGTGCGTCATGGGTCCGAGCAATTCCATGACATCGGCGGCATGTTGGACCAACGTGGCACCGTCGCGTATGAGCTCGTGACATCCCCGCGAGCCCCGACTGGTTACCGAACCGGGTAACGCCGCAACGGACCGTCCCAGTTCACCCGCCAAACGCGCCGTGATTAGCGATCCGCTTCGTTGGGGTGCTTCGATCACCAACGTCACGGCAGACATCGCTGCAATCAGCCGATTCCGCTGCGGAAACAAGCTGCTTCTTGGTTTGACCATTGGGGGCGATTCGCTGATTACCGCACCGCATTTGGTGATTTCGTCAGCCAAACCAGCATTTTCAGCGGGGTAAAGATGATGTAGCCCACCACCCAAAAACGCGAGCGTCCGACCATGACCTTCAATCGCCGCTTGATGCGCGGCCGTGTCGATACCGCGTGCCAAACCGCTGACGACCGTAATGCCCGCTAGGGCAAGATCCATCGCGATCCGTCGTGCCTGTCGAAGTCCGTAAGGCGAGGCGTGACGGGTGCCAACGATGCCAACGGACATGGCGTCGGATCGCCGAACATCACCGCGAACAAACAACACGGTGGGGGGATCGTCGAGTTCTTCAAGCGTTTCGGGATAGTCTTCGCGACCACGAAACAGCAAACGCACATCATGATGTGAGCACCAATCAAGAACGTCATCGACGTCCACATGATCATCGGCGGTTTGAAGGACATGGACCAGTTTGTCACCCACGCCCGGCACGCGTTGCAGTGCTTCTCGATTGGCTGTCAAAACTTCGCCCGGTGTCCCAAAAGCCGTGAGCAAATTCTGCAGCGTGCGAGGCCCAACTCCGGGCAGGAGCACCAGCTTCAAAAGGTGACGACCGTCGACATCCACCGTGTCAATGTCATGCTCATGATCACCGTGATGCTCATTTCGAATTGAATCATTCATCGCATCCATCGTGACACCTTCGGCCGTGGGAACAGTCGACTAGCACGATAACGCAATTTGTGATGCCGCGTGAATGGCCAGCATCGCGAGTGTTGCTGATGGATTCGCCATCGTCGGTTGAGGCAAGATCGAAGCATCCACCACAAAACAATTGTCGACGCCAACCAACCCGAAGCAAGCATCGACATGCCGACCGATCGCGCACGTGCCACCGGGGTGGTAAAGCGTTTGAGCGTATCGAGCAATGCTGGCCTCGAGCGCATGATCATCTTGCTTGCGAGGACCGGGAATCAATTCGTCGGTCACGTAATCTCGCAAATCCGAGAAAGCGATTAACTCGCGAGCGCGTCGCACGCCTGTTCTTAATTTGTCACGGTCGTCGGCATCTGTTTGATAACCCGGATCGATTTGAAGTGTCCCCTCGGAGCTGGTTCGAATCGATCCACGCGAACGTGGCGTGCAGAGATTCACTCCGAGTGTCATCGCAGGTGTGATTCGGTTGGGATATCGCAGGTAATGGGTCGGTGTGACATGAAATTGCAGCGTTCGGTTCTGATCGAAACCACCACACTCAGCCACGTTGCTCGCGATCGGTCCAACGCCGCCATGTTGCCATTGTGCGATTTCTGAGACGGACCACGCCGATCCTCGGAATGCGTTTTCATTCAGTCCGTAAACAACCGGCATGATCAAATGGTCATGCAAGTTATCGCCGACCGAATCGAAACCACTTCGCTGAAGCAGCCGTGGCGTGTCGACCGCACCCAGGGCGATGGCTAATCGATCGACTTTGATGAGATCATTCGTACTCGTCTCTAACGCCATCACGCGACGATCGCTTAGACGTAGTCGGGTGATACGGTGTCGAAGAACGGAAATGCGTTTCTTTCCCGTCGTCGCGTCCCAACTTTCGAGACAATCCGCCGATGTCCAGCGACGACCGTTATGGTTGGTTCGACCAAACGCGACCGCACCCGGGAGCGGCTTGGCGTCTAGGAACTGCTTTGTCGGCTGACTGAGATATCGCGGCTGTTCGGGTTGCACCCAGTCACGGGCTCGATCGGCATCTCGAGCCAGGTGATCAGGATCGAGTCCCACCCTGGCCAACATGGCAATGTCCTCTGCAGACGGCGGCATCCAAATCATGGCATTGATACGAGTCGAGCCACCCAAGCCGCGACCGCGCGGCCAATTGAGACGACGTTCCGCAAGATGCTTCTGAGGAACTGTTTGATAGCCCCAGTCGTTTGGCCCAGCAAGCGTGCCAAGCCATTCGGCAGGTCGCCGATTTGGTGGCGTGCTTGGTCCCGCTTCGATGATCTCAGCGTGCCCGCCGGAGTCCGCCCATGCTTTGGCCAGCAGGCAACCGCACAGCCCTCCGCCCAAGATCGTCAGCCGATCACGAGCTGGCACTGCGGTAGCTCAGTAACGCCCATCGAAACACCGCTCGGCTGGCCAACACGCTGAGCAGCGTTGCCACAATCGCCCATCCCACCAACCACCACTCTTGCGTTGATCGCGGATCGATTGGCTTGGCCAACAACCTTGCCGGCACATTAACAACGACCAGCACCGGAACCACGAACGTGAAAAAACCATACAGCGGTGTCCCCCAACCGCGATTGTAGATTTCCATCGGATAGCGGCTGAAGTTGGTGATGTAGAACCAAAAATTATAGAGTGTTTGATTGCGGCCCAACCAAATACTTGTTGCCGAAAGGCTGATCATCAGGCTGTAGAGAATCGCAACGCCGCAGCCGCAGAACACCACATACAGTACGAGCGATAATATCGTTGGCACATACGCATCGACCTCACGTGAGGCCAATTCCACCAAGGCAAACCCCGCGATGAACCCACCGGCGACAAAGTTAGCCAGCGCGCTCCAGTTGATTCGACGGAATGAAATCAGGAATTGGGTATCAATCGGCTTGAGCAATGCAAAGTCCAAACCGCCCGTTCGAATCATCTCGCTGAATTCCTCCGCGTTGGGCATGAAGAACGCCTGCACGATGGAATTGATAAACCAAGTTGTTGCGATGAATATGAAGAAACGCTCGCGATCCCACCCCGTTCCCGCACCGATGGTTTGTGTGTAGTTAAAGAGGATCAAATAGAACCCCACATTCATCGCCGTCCATCCCAGGCTGCTAATACACTGGATGGCGAAATTTGCCCGGAACGTCATGTCACGCACCAGTGAGTTTTGGGCAAACGTGCTGAAGACGCGAGCGTATCGCCTGAAGGCAATCATCGAGTTGTGTCTAACCTCCGTAGCCACTGTAGCGCGCTAAGCCGCGTGACAGCGCAAAGCGGCACAGGACGACAAAAAAGAGCACCCAGGCGGCTTCAATGGCGAGCTCTTTGGGCAAGTCCGCATCGTCAATCTTGCCCAAAAACACCGCGGCTGGGAAATAGGCGAGGTACTTCAAGGGAAGAAAGTTGACAAACGCTTCGATCCCGTCGGGCAACAGCGATAACGGGAACATGTGACCGGAAAGAAAGAAGCTAAACAGCATGTAAAGAAACAGTAGGGATGACACCTCCAGAAACCAAAAGCCAATCATGCCAATGGCCGCTTCCAGAAAAAATCCAATCGCAAAACCCATCACGAGACTACCCAGAAACGCGATGAATAAATGGGGTGGCGGAAAGCCCGCTTCGAAATAGTCTCGGCAAAGCCAGAACACGAACGCAAAGGGTGCCGCGGCGATGATGTAATACGTCAGTTTGTGGGCAACGCGGTTGAGAAACAAAAACCCAATCAGGTCGACCGGCTGAATCATGTAGCGTTTGATTTCACCCTCGCGGATTTGAAGTGCGATTCCAGACGCTAAGCCCGGCATAGATGAAAACGCTCGCGCGATCATGGTCAGCAAGTAGTACGCGATCATGTCGGACAAGCCAAAGTTGCCGATGGTCACGCGTTGTTCGTTTCCGTCTTCGACCGCGATGGAATCAAAGACCGCCCACCATAAAAAGATTTGGGTCACGATGGGCAGGAAACGCATTAGCGTGCCCAGTGCGAAATCGCCACGATAAACGAGTCGTTCGGAAAACGCGGTGCTGAAGATCATCCACCACACCGACAGGCGCGAGGAGCCGCCGTGGTGATTCAGTGGTGATAGCGGCGATGCGGCGGTAGCAGTGAAATCCGACATGGCGGCAGCGTAGCAAATCATTGCATTATTTGCTGCGCAAATGGTAGTCAGCACACTCCCGTGTGCTGATCCACAACTGCCTCACGTCGACGGCTTCACACTGATTGGGACCGGCCAGTTTTGGTTGGCCGTCACATTGGGATCTCGACCGACCAAAATCGGTCCTCTACTTGGGACGCGACGCAATCGCGACGGGGCGATTGACGCCCAAGAACGCCATCAAGTCCGTAACGTCCTGCAGCGATAGGTTCTCAATCAAGCCTGATGGCATGATGCTCACGCTGCTGGGTTGGATTTGATCAATGTCGACTTCGGGCACCGTGATGACTTCGTTATTGCTGTCACGGATTTCCATCGATGAACCCACTTTGCTGACCATGCCGACATGCATTTTGCCGTCAAGCGTCAAGACTTTCTTACTGGCGTATTGATCGCTAACGACATGCGACGGGTACAGGATCGATTCCATGATTTCCCGCGACGTGAATCGTTTGGCAATTGATGTCAGGTCGGGTCCGATGGGCGTTCCTTCGCCGCCATGCCGATGACAGTCAGCACAGGACGCATTTGCAAAGAGCTCCTGACCATGAGTGATGTCACATGTTTGACCTTCGGGGCTTTCCAGGTGCGTGACCAGCTGATCCAAATCCCATTTCGTGTCGTCCTCGGCGGGTAACTCGGCAGGTGAACGATCGGGAAAGGTTTTGGAATACCACTTTTGCCAAGGCTTCATCGATTTGCCCGCACCTGCAGGACGTTGCATGCCGGACCAGTGTTCCAGCAGTTGCTCGACCTTTTCAAAGGACTCGCCATCCTGCTCGGCACGCACTCCCATCAGGATCAACGCTCTTAGCGCCATTGGATCATCGGTGGCAATCGGAACGCTTGCCAGTTTGGTTACCACTTCTTGGGCAATGGGCCCGTCAAGAATATTAAGACTGCGAACCAAGTAGTCCCAGTTTTCGCCTTCAGGTTGCTGTGCCAGTGCCATCGCGACCAACGCGCGACGTCCCGGTTCGGTCCGCCAAATTTTGCGAAGGTAATCGGTCGACGCTTCATCGGTTGCCGTCGTCAGCATGGCGATAATCCCAGTGCGAAGGCGACGTCGAACGTCATCGACTTTGCCATCATCGACCAATTCTTCATCCAGCCGTCGCAGTTTATCGGCGGTCGCATCATCGATGGGTCGTGGCAAGCGGTACAACGCCGCCAGGGCGGCATTGCGCCATCGTGCACCCTCATCGAGGATTGCTTGAATGTCTTCATCGGTCAGGTGCCTGGCAAAATCGCGCGTGACGTTCACCATGTACATTGGCATCGCGCCTTCAGATTGACGCCGCGCCGCTTTCTCATAGAACTTCAACAACGTGAACCGTTCGCGTGCGGACCATTTGCGATCGATGTGCTGCAAGCACATCGCGGTCAGAAGCCGATCCATCTCTGGTGCGTCCGATTCGAGGTATTCCATTGCACGCGGTACCATCGCATCGGCTTGCAGGTATGACGCCAGTCGGATTAATTCATGATTCATCCGCGAGTCCCCAGCGGGGAACTCAGCAGCGATCTGATCTCGGAACCAAGGCACGGCGTCGGGCTTGATTTCGCAACGAGATAGCGTGACCTGACATAGTCGCAACGCGTCGACAAAATGCTTGTCGCTAAGGAAACCCGACATCAACTCGCTGGTGCGACGAATCACCAATTCGCCAGTTTCCACATTGGGGCTCGCTGCCACCAAGGCCAGCATCCCACCGAGAGCCAATCGCGCGTCTTCCGTTTTCAAGACGACGTCTTTCCACTGTGAGGTGGGCAGACGCTGCAGGATTTGTCGGGCCAAGAACGCAACCGTTCGTTCATCATCGGCCAACAGCGGGAGCACGCTGGCAACGTCAGCGGGCAATTGGTCGCTACGCAAGATCGCCTCACACGCAGCACGACGCACGCGAGCATCATCATCGCTTAGAAGCGCTTCTAAGCGTTCGGCTGTGCGGTCACCCGGATTGAGACCCAGTTGAAGTGCCACACGATGCCGAACTAATTCGTTTTCGGTCTTTGACAATTCAATCAAAAGATCTTCGCTGGGCGTCGGCCCAAACATTTGCATCAAATTAATGGCACGAATGCGGTAATCAGGTGGGTTGTCTTCGCTGTAAGCGACACCCGCGACCTGGGCACCCCACTGGTCGCCCAGCTCACGACGAACCGAAGCGATTTCCTGTCGTGCCCAAGCAGCATCGAGCTGCGGTTGCCTGACGGCGGCGGCCACGCCAGAACCCAATTGTTGAATCGATTCGGGGATGTTGCCCTGATAGACCACGCGATAAACGCCACCCGCTGTTCCGCGTCCACCGGTGCAAAAATACAAAGCGCCATCGGGACCAACGGCGAGATCGGTAACGTTGAGTGGTTGACCTTGCAGAAACACTTCGCTGTCGGCGACGTAGCCGCTGCCTGATGGCTTCAGCCGAACATTCAGGATTCGACCTTCGGACCAATCAGCCAGAAATAGGCTGTCGTGATAACGAATCGGAAACATGTGGTGCGCATAGCACTCAATACCAGTAGGGCTTCCGCGTCCGGTGTCCAAAAGATTTGGCAGACGGTCGAGATAATACTCCGGCCACTTTGCCCACCCGGTTCGCCAACCAAATTCGGCCGCTTCGGTCACGTCGAGCAGAGCCGTGGGCCGATACCACGGGGTCTCAACATCGGCTTCCATGTCCGCATCATGAACAAACAGCCCGCCGGCTGGATGAAACGCTAGGTCGTAGGTATTGCGGAGTCCACCGGCGACACGCTCGACGATTTTGCCTTCGATGTCGGTGCGTATGATCGTGCCACCGGGGGCTTTAACGCCACGTCCATGTCCACCTGGATCCTCGAAGCGTGGCAGCAGGTCGCCTTCATAAATGTCACGCAACGTTTCGCCTTTGCCAGTTGGACCCGACGCTTGAACAAACGCACCGACGGCAATGTAAATCATGCCGTCGGGACCCAGTCGCAATCCATGTGGTCCGTGTTCACCGCCGTTACCGTCAAATTTGAGCACAGTTTTGACGGTCTCCAATTCACCGTCGCGATCGTCATCGATCAGTCGGTACAGGCCCCAGCCATCGGGACCGTCGCCGGTCACAAAGACCTCACCGTTGAGGGGCAAAATGCCTTGGATCGATTCGACCTGGTCGCCATAGGTGCGGACGTCTTCGGGAACACCGTCATCATCGCGATCGACCGCGATCAGCAGTGGTCCTTGTTCGCGGGACATTAAGACGTGTCCGAATTCATCGAACGCCATCGCAATGATGGAGCCGACTTGTTCATCATTGAGCAGTCGCTGCACCCCAAAGCCGCGCTGGATCTGAAAACGTTCGGACTTCTCTGTTGCCGTTTCGACGGCCACGTCCGCATCTCGATCCCAGGGAGCTGTTTCGCCCAACAAACCAAACGTGGCCGCAGGTGCCCAGGAACGATCGTTCAGTGCGGCCGTCGTCCATAACGATTGTTCGACGGTCTCTGTTTTCCACGTCTCGTCGGTGCTAAAGGTGTACCATCGATCGCCTGTTTCAGGGCGAATGGACACGCGGGCCACCAGTGCGGCCGTGTCGCCGCTGGTATTCTGAACGCGAATCGCGACCACATTTCGGCCCGGTTCGATGTAGTCCGAAATATTG
The DNA here is from genome assembly GCA_039028015.1 of Planctomycetota bacterium. Taxonomy (GTDB): domain Bacteria; phylum Planctomycetota; class Planctomycetia; order Pirellulales; family Pirellulaceae; genus Rhodopirellula. Next base: position 5,116 of record JBCCJB010000023.1, on the reverse strand, counting down.
AACTCATTCATCGACCGCGCGGATTCGCCCGTTCCGATGCGTCGACCGTTGACGTGCACCTCATAGGTGTCGTCAGCGGCGATTTCGAGGATCCCTTCCCCTCGATGGCGAAGGTTTAGTGTCTTGCGAAACCAACACGTCTCGCCCACTTCAATCGCTTGGTCAGACTGCGTTCCGGCCGCCCAGATCCATTGGGCCTCATCGGCGTGGGTTGTCTTCAAAGACGACGGCGAACACCAGGTCACAATCGAGATCGCGATCAACGCCATCCCGCCGGATCGTTGACCCATCCTTTGAAATCCAGCAAACATCCCGATTCAGCCTTCCGTGGCAAGAATTGTTGCGTATTAAGGACCTATCCGAAAAACCGTTCATCTGGATCAGCCGCCGGGCGATAGCCCTCGGTTGTCGCAGTTCGAACCGCGGCTAGCGCCGTGCGGCTAATTGGTTTTCAGGTAGATACTCAGTCAGTAGAGGTGTGGCTACCAAAGCCTGCCCTGGTGGAGCAAGTCGAATCGACACCGCGATTTCGGGCCGGGCCTTGCATCGTCTCTCATGGCTGCAACGCCAGCTCAAATCCGGTTCGTTTGTCAACGGCGCGAAAGTAGCCATTCATCAAATCGCGAGCGTCACCGCTTCCCAGCAGCAATGCCATGAATCGTTGTTGCGGTTGCGAGAATTGCTCGCGGAGCTCGTCGACATCCGGTTGGAATTCCGTCGGCACGACCACGTAGTACACGGTTTGCGGGCTGTTGGGTGCGACCGTTGCACTGCCCACCTCCGTTGTGAAGACGGCTTCCATGAATTGATCGCCAACGGCATCGAGTTGTTCAACATTCCCGATGGTCGTTTGCATGAAACCAACTTGGTCGAGCCACGTGAATGGTCCCAGATCAACGTGCAGATTATCGGTTTTGTCTTCCGGAACGATGTCGTCCAGCTTGGTGGTGTCCTGTAGCTGACCGGCCAATTTCGTCGCGGCCATCCGTGCAAGTTCGCGAGCCTGTTTTGACCGAATCACATTGATGACTTCATCACGCACCTCGTCAAGTTCAGGCACATAGGATTCCACGTCATTGGTTTTCCATGTGACGTAGGATATTTGTGCTTCAAGATCAACGGTCTGCACCGGAGCGTAGAGAGGCTGTGCCGGAATCACGTTTCCGTTTTGCATCTGGGCGCCAAACATCATCGTTGCAAACGGCGCACCCCGTTGATTGAAGTTTTCCCCCAGTCCAAACGAAGCTCCCACGGGCGTGTCGTTGACGGACACTCGATTGACCCGGCCGTCCGTTTTGCCATAAGACAATTCAAGACGCTTGGCGATTTCGGGTAGATCGGGTCGTTTCGGGGCGTCGTCTTCGGTTGCGACTCCAACGTCAACGTTGCTTTGATGCACCGCTAATTCGCTGAAATAGCGACGCATAATGCTGCTGACTTCGGTCACGGCTTTGTCCAACGCGACGCGGGCTGGTTCTGTCGCCAATCGCGTCGCGATCTCTTCGCGGACACTCTCAAACGGCTGCGGTTTTGTCTCGGGCACCTCATCGTCTAGTTCCATCGAACTGGCATCTTCGGTGGCATTCTTGTCGGTCGAATCCTCGTCGGTCGTATCCTCGTCCGATGGTGTCTCTTTTGGCGACGGTTCGTCGGATGCTTCCGCATCATTTGCATCGTCATTTTTTGTGTCGGTTGTGCTGGAATCCGTTGCGTCAGCCACCATCTCGCCAGATGGATTGGATTCGTCGTCACTGCTATCGGCAACTTCGGCGTCGACTACGGCTTTGTCTTTTCCGGAATCGATTGGATCAGACTCGGTTTCAGCTTTCGACGTTTTGGGGTTCTCATCGGAGACCGGTTCAACGTTGGATTGGACTTCATCGACGACGGCCTTGGCCGGATCGGCACCATCGCTCTCGTCTTGCATAACGACCAGTCGCACACTCGTATCGACCGGCACGCCGGACTGATCATCCGCTTTCGGCGTCACATCTTTAGGTGCAACGTCCTTAGGAGCTGGGGTTTCAGGAGCTATGGTTTCAGGAGCAACGTCCGTTTCATTCTCGACGTTTGCCTCAGAGGATTTGGATGTTTCAGCCGGTTCGGGCGTTTCAGTCGGCGCCGTTTCGCTCGTTGTCTCGAGCGTCGTTTCCGGTGAGAGCTCCATGTCCGGCTCCGCTGTGGCTGATTCAGCTTCGCTTGGTTCATCGACGTTTGATTCGCCGGTGACCTCGTCGAGCAGTGCCTGCGAATCATCCGCCGGCATTTGGAAATCGCCGCCCGCCAAGCCTCGTTCGTATTCGGCTTTGAGTTGTTGCTCGGTCAGCTTGTCTTTTTCACGCTCAATAAAATCATTGAGATCCGCGGCGATATATTCCAGTTCAGCTTGGTCGGGACGACGAAACTTGGGTGCGGGGTCATCGTCATTGGGATAGGCAATGCGGTCTTTGCCCTCCTCGTAAATCGCAGCAATCTCGGATTCGGGCGGTTTGGGATCCGTTTCGTCGACGTACTCACTGACGAGCACGCCATAAGCAGTTGCTCTCGCTCGTTGATTGATTTTGAGAAAGTTTTCCCATTGCTCGATGGGCGTCACGACCGGGAACTGACCTTGGGTCAATCCGATTAAGGCACCTCGCTGATACAGGTCCGACAACAAATGCATTCGCAGTTGCTCGTACAAACTCATTTGGCCGAGCCGGTTGCCGGTGCTGTTCATGAGCACGCGTGTGATTTCCGCATCGGAAAGCGTGCCGTCGGTGAAGCGATCCAACCAAGTCTTGATTGCCGTGTCATCGAGCTCAAAGCCTGCTTTTCTCGCCTCGGCGTAATAACGCATGGCATTGACGGTGGCTTCACTGCCTGGGTTGGCATCAATGCCCAACGATTGGATTTGTTGGGATTGTTCGTCGTACTGAAATCCGGGCGTTTGCGGAATGCCGCCGCGCCGGATCGTTTCGGTCGCAAGCTCGGACAAGAATCGCACCACACCCGCGTGGGCCTGCGTGGTTTGGGCGACGCGACTAGCGCGTAGTTCCACGCCGTCATACGTCGCAGCGACTGGGTCACCACCGGTTCCACCGGCGCGCCGCAGATAGGTATCCAGCGCCGGTAAGACCACGAAGGAAAACATAGCCAGCAAAACCAAAAAAACCATCAGTGGTTTGAGGTTGCGGCGAAAAATCTCAAAAGGGCTGCTGGCCATCGCAGGTGGGGAGCGAAAGAAGGATGAGGGGTGACTGACGTCTAATGACGAATCCAAGAGCCTATCGCGAGCCGATTTTCGCGGTCAAGGCTGCTTTTGAGTCACGCTGTCAGCGGCAAGGGCGTCGATTCAAGCCGCTGCTGCCAATGCGTGGCCTGCTCACGCGAGAGTGCTGCCAGAGGCGTTTGAATTAAGATCCACGGACGCGACTTCCGAATCACCCCTTTCTCGAGGAACTCGCCGAAAAGACGTAATCGCATTTCGACGTGCGCGCTCGCGTCGCTGGTTGACGACGCATCGGATCGCGACAGCACCGTCACAATACCTAGCGATTGTTCGCTCCGTTGGTCCTCACTGGAACGCGATTGCACCAACGGACATGGCCGAGACGAATCGTTCAGCAAATCAACGGACACCGCGACGCCAGGGACGACCCAATCCAAAACGGGCTGTGAGTCGAGCAACGACGTCTGGATCGAAATCGTTGGCTCGATCAGCAGGTGGCTGGATGAGTGCTCCACCATCGTCCAAACCACTTTCATTGAAAAGGCATTGGTGTCCTGGGGAAAGACGCAATGCCACTGATTACCCCGGATGTAGTCTTCGCAAGGAGGCGAAAAACGCTGGTCGCCAACAGGCTGGAGGCGACCGATGCTCCGCTGGTTGACCAGCAGGCTAATACCCGAGCCCGCGGGATCCACTTTCACAGTTAACTCAGGCCACCGATCAGTGTCGGGCTCAAAATTGACATCCGTCGCGACGCAGGCGGACCACGTCGCCGAAAGTTCACGCTTGTGGTGGACCTGCCACATCAGCGAAGCTGCAACGACATGCTAGGTCGCGTACTCGGCGCCGAAGAATTCCTTGCTTCCTTGGACATCCGCCTTGATCGTGCGTTCGCCCTCTTTCCAATTGGCCGGACACACTTCGCCATTGGCTTCGAAATACTGCAGCGCTTGGCACATTCGCAGAGCTTCATCGACACTTCGGCCCAGCGGCAAATCGTTGACGACTTGATGCCTGACGACACCTTCTTTGTCGATCAAGAACAAGCCTCGCATCGCCACACCACCATCGAGCAACACATCGTAGTCGCGCGAAATTTGCTTGTTCAAATCGGCGACCAGCGGGTATGCGGTCGTGCCTATGCCGCCTTGGTCCCGAGGTGTGTTCGTCCACGCCAGATGCGTGAAATGGCTGTCGATGGACACACCGACGATGTGAACGCCGATGTCTTCGAACTCCTTCGCACGATCGCTGAACGCGATGATCTCCGTGGGGCAAACAAACGTGAAATCAAGCGGCCAAAAGAACAGCAAGACGTATTTGCCTTTGTAATCGGCCAAACTGAAATCATCTTTGAACTGTCCGTCGGGCATCACGGCGGTGGCAGTGAAATTGGGAGCGGGCTGGGTGACCAAAACACTCATGGAAGGAATCTTTCGTATCGTAGAAGGGTGTTGAAACAGGTCGGAACGAGTATCCGCCAAATCGAAATGGGTCCAGAAGTCTTGCTGAGTATGACGATGCTTGGCAGATGACCGCCAACAAGCCAAACCGTTGCTGCAGCATGAATCATGTCAAGTTGGAATCGAAGACTTGAACGGTTGCCCAAGTCGCTTTGTTCTTTTCAATGAATGCGAGATGGCGATCCGACACCTGATACTTATCGTGCGACGCCTGGTCTTCGAACACCGTGTGAAGGGCCACATCAAAATCGGCATTGACCGGACGCGTGTACCGTGGCTCGCGACGACCCACCTCAAAGGAAACCAAGCCATCGTGTCCGGCTAGATACTCACCACAATCGTTGACAAGGGACTCAATCGCTTCGTCGGTACGCTCGGTCAATGTGAAAAATACTTGGTGTGCTAGACGCATCAGTGCACCGCGGGAGGAAGGTCGACGTTG
>JBCCJB010000022.1:0-20362 GCA_039028015.1 Planctomycetota bacterium | reverse complement strand
TCTCGACCAAACCAAACTCTACCGAAACAGGTTTTGATTCGCTAGGGTGAACGTTATGGCCAATGTGCCCCTTTGCCGTCGATTGGTGACACCCGCAGCAATACGCACGCTGGCGGCTTGGTCCGTGTCCATTCTCTCAATTTGAGTTCATCCAGCCGCATGTCGTGGGTCAAAATCCGAGCGTCGACCGCAGCCTTTTTTGCTGCGTTGGCGGTCATTGGGGTGGCCCTGAGTGTTGGTCTGGATCTCTTTGGCGAACCCTCAGCGTCCGCTATCGATCAGCTCTCGCGTGAACCCATCCCGTCCGCGTACGACCCCGAACGCGCGATGGGTTACCTGTCACAATTATGCGAGTTCGGTCCGAGACCGAGCGGTAGCGATGCCATGAGGCGTCAGCAGCAGTATTTGCAAACGTTTTTTGAAAACCAAGGCGCCGACGTCCGATTGCAATCGACGACCATCCGGCATCCACAGACGGGCGAATCGGTTGGGATTTCCAATTTCATCGCCTCGTTCTATCCGGAACGCCCGGTGCGATTTCTTGCTTGTGCCCACTACGACACGCGTCCGTTTCCTGATCGTGATCGCACCAATCCGAAAGGGATTTTTTTGGGCGCTAATGATGGTGCCAGTGGCACGGCAGCGCTCATGGAATGGAGCCATCAATTTGATTCGCTACCGAGGATGATCGGTATCGATGTGGTGCTGTTTGATGCCGAGGAGTTTGTTTTTGGTGAAAACGCTGGCGAGTATTTTCTTGGCTCGACTTTCTTTGCGCAGCAGTATCGAATTGACCCGCCAGCGATCCCGTATCAGGCCGGAATCCTCCTTGATATGGTGGGCGATAAGGAACTGATGTTGCTCTATGAGAGGAACAGCCTTCGATACGCGCGTAGCCTGACCAAGTCCATCTGGGCGACGGCGCGGCGATTGGGTGTGACCGCCTTTGTCGATCGAACGCGCATGCAAGAGATTCGTGACGATCATCTGCCGCTCAATCAAATTGCTCGCATCCCGACGACGGATCTGATCGATTTTGATTACCCACGCCCGGGTTTTCGCGCTCCGCAGTATTGGCATACCACACAAGATGTGCCCGCCAATTGTGATGGGCGGTCGCTTGCGGCGGTCGTCTGGGTGCTGGATGAGTGGATTCGAGAAAATGAGCGAACGTCCAAAGGGAGACGCTGATGTTTGCAGGTGGAATGATACTGGCAATCACATGCATGGCCTTCGCCGTGTGGCTCCAGCGGACCGAGACCATCGGTTGGCCACAGGAATCATTTGATGATGATGACGCCGACTACCGTCGTCGACGTCGCCGGGCCCGACTCCGGGTCAACGTTTTGTTTTTTATTTGCGGGCTTTTGATCTTGGTCGCGACGCTGGCCGGTAATGCGCGTGCCGCGATCTGGGCAGGTTGTTGGCTCAGTGTGATGGCGGTGCTGATGGTCATTTTATTGTTGGCTTGCTTGGATGTTTGGCGGACCTATCGTCATCAGATCCAGCGGCTCAATGATTTGCGTCGCAAGCGATCGTGAATAAGTAGAACTTTGCCGTGTGTTGGCAGATGGCGGTCAAACAAATCGCGAGTCGTCATCAATGACCGTAGACCGCGATTAGTGGGACGACGTCGACCGCTCTTCAATGCGACATCTTGAATGCGTTGCGATCACGCTGGACAATCGTTCCGCCGTTTTATTTTTGGTCACATTGATTCCACGATTTTGAAAGTTTGCGATGCCCGATTTTTACCAGCATGACCTCATCACGACGATTCATGATCTTCGCAGCGGAAGTCTGTCAGATCTGGAAGGCATGCTGGAAGAATCAACGGCACGACAAAAGATCGGTCTCGTCTTGCCCGTGACCGCCTCTGACATGCGTGCTGAGCCCTTTGAGCGTATTGTGTCAGAACTGTCTCAAGCTCCGTATGTCGGCTCGATTGTTGTCAGTCTTGGCGTCGCTCCCGACATCAGTGATTATCACGAAACGTGCCGCAAAATCGAACCGCTTGGTTCCCGGGCGAAAGTGCTGTGGACGGATGGCCCGCCGGTTCAAGCCATTTATGGCGAGTTGATTGACGCGGGCATTGAGCTGTCGACACCGGGAAAAGGACGCAGCGTTTGGACGGCGTTCGGTTATCTACTCGACGATCCCGCCGTGGAAACGTTTGTGCTGCATGACTGTGATATCGTCGATTATGACCGACTGTTATTAGCTCGGCTGTGCCTACCGATGGTGCATGCCAGTTTGGACTTCGAATTTTGCAAAGCGTATTACGCTCGAGTGACCGATCGAATGCATGGGCGGGTTGTGCGTCTGTTGGTCGCGCCGCTTCTTCGGGCTCTGATGCAGTGTTTTCCGGAAAATCGTTTCGTGCGGTTCCTGGGTAATTTCCGGTATCCGTTGTCGGGTGAATTTTCGCTGACGCGTAACTTGGCTCGAACCAATCGCGTGGCAAGCGATTGGGGTTTGGAAGTCGGCACGTTGGCCGAGGTCTTTCGTAACACGTCACTCAAACGGGTTTGCCAAGTCGATCTCGCACGTTTGTACGAGCATAAGCACCAAGAGATGTCCGTCGACGATGCGAGCCGTGGGTTGCTAAAAATGGCAATCGACATCTTAACGACGATTTACCGTACCTTGGCCAGCCAGGGAATCGTTCTCAGCGAGTCGACGTTTGTGACATTGCGTGCTTCGTTTTTGCGACAAGCGCAAGATTGCATCCGGCAATATGCCTCGGATGCTCGTGTCAATGCGCTCGCTTATGATCGCCATGGTGAAGAAGATGCGATCGAAGCGTTCGCGCAATGCGTGACTCGCGCGGGTGAGATCTTCAGTGAACAGCCAAGTGGCAATCCTGCGATTCCAAACTGGACTCGTGTGCGAGCAGCGTTTCCGGATTTAACATCTCGTTTGCGTGAGTGCGTGGGCTAAAGGCGGTTAAGAGCGGCCACGCCAAGCGACTTGTCGACCAAGCAGATGATTCACAAATGCGATGATCTGCAAGCCCAAGAAGACAAGGATGCCGATTGGATGAAGCAGCGTACCCAGTGGGCTTTGCTGAAAACGAATCATTGCCATCGTTCGTGATGCATAGCTAGCGAGGATAGCCACAACGGCCACTGCAAAAGCTAAGGCAGCCAAGTTGCGATCAGTCGCCCGGGCGTTTGCGGATCCAAACAGCACGATCCATGGCAGCACAAACGCAGCTAGCAACATGAACGCGAATGGAGGGAGTAATTTTGCGTTCGCGATGCCCTCGTGCGCGTTTTTCAGCAGTCCGCGAACGACCTCACCGGCGTTTCGGTACATGCGACACGTTGCCAATGATGTGCCATCGACGCAATCGGTCATCAAGTCTGCCGAACGGTATGCCTTGGGGAGTTTCAATCCATCGTGGCGTGTGTCACGAATCGCCGCATGTCCGCCAGCACGCTCATAGGATGAGCGATCGGTCAAGAAGAGCTGTCCGCATCCCGATGCGTAGGCAGGATGCGTGCTGGACCGCATGCGAACAAACGGCAGGAAGCACAATAGAATTTGATGCATCATTGGGATCAGCATTTTTTCAAACAGTGTCCCGGTTTCTTGACGCGGAAATGCGGATAGCAATGCAAGGGGCTCGCCGGCCAATGTCCGTGACTTCCACTGGCATAGCGTGGCGATGGCTCCTGGCCTCAGACGAACATCCGCATCAAGAAATAGCATCGCATCGTGGCGGGCCTCACCAGCCAATCGAAAACACGCATGTTGTTTTCCATTCCATCCGTCGGGCAGCGTGATGCCTTCAATCAATCGCACCCGGTCGTCGCCGTGTTGTGCTGCGGCACGACGCACCACAGTGCCGGTGTCATCCGTTGAGCCGTCATCCAGCACGACGACTTCGACGTCATTGCCAGCCGACAATGCGGCATCAATCGCGGCCCCGATTCCATCGGCTTCGTCACGCGCGGGAATTAATACGGATACCGGAGGGTGCTGGTCTGTTTCAGACGGAACTGGCAGACAGAACAGCCGCAGGTTGACGGCGAACATGATCGCGGTGAAAGCGGCCATCACGAAAGCGAGGACACCGAGAACCAACCACACAGTCAATGAAAATGATTCCCGTGTGCTGCCTCGAATTTTCTTCCACTGAAGACTGATTTCACCCGGCGAGACCAGTCATAGATCCCAGAAGCGCCCTGCTTGCCGCGTAACAGATTCTCAAAAGGCTCACTCCGGCGTGCGATAGCGAGCGAAGCAAGCTTTGCTTGGGCGTCGCGCAATCGCTGATTGAGATCGATTGCCCAATCCGATTTGTCGCGGTCTGGAAACTCGGTAAGCGAAACAATTTCACCAAAATGTACGAGCATTTCGGGCAGTCTCTCCTCCCAAAAAACGTATTCCATGGCGGCGGGGACTACCCAGGCCGATTTTCGATGAGCACACAGATGTGCCAGCCCCGGCATCAACTCAGCTTCATGATCACGGACATCAGCAAAGCGACCCTCCGGTGTTACCCAAAGGGCAGAATGATCCCGTTGGAAAATCGTCTTGGTCGTCCGCAAGAATTCGGTACCGCCTTTGGCTGAATCGGCATGCACTCCAAAAAAACCAAGGCGTTCAAACACTTTGTACTTTTGCAATGCATCGGCGTCGATCGGTGCGTAGAACTGCTTGGGCGCGAACAGCTTTCGATTGACGTAGTGGGCCGTTAGCGGTTCCCACCAGGAAGGATGATTGCTGTAGACCAGCAACGGGATCGAAGGTTCGGTTAGCGGCGATGCTTCTCCGGTTCGACGACTTGTTTCTTCAAACTGAAATCTCACATGTCGGGATCGCTCGATTGCGATGGCGTGAAAATGCCGTTTGAGGTAGGGCTCCAAGAATCGATGGAACCCGTTTTGAAACCAGTCCGCCGGTCTCGCGACGCTCACCGAAGCGTCCCGGCACGAGCGTCCTGGTCTAATGAATCCGCGGCGATCCAACCGCTCATCAGCACCATCGGCATGCCGGGACCAGGATGGGCCGCACCACCGGCCAGGTAGAGACCGCCCACGTCCTTGCGGCGGTTGCCCGGTTTGAAGGCACCCAAAAACTTACCGTGACTGGCCAGACCGTAGATGGCACCGTTGAGCACGCGATAGCGATTGTGGATGCCTTCGGGCGTGAGTGAGTCTTCGGTGACGATGGCATCTCGCAAGCCTTCCATTCCTGCCGTTCGCTCGAGTTTGTCAAGAATGACATTCCGATAATCTGGCAGCATCGACTTCCAGTCGTGATGCGGTCGCAGATACGGCGTGTGGACCAGGATGTACAACGCTTCGCCGCCCGGCGGTGCGACTTCAGGTTCGCTGATTGCGGGTGCACACACGTAGGCCGTTGGATCAGGTGCAGGTTCACCGCGACGATAGATCCAGTCGAATTCTTCTTCGGGGTCTTTTGAGAAGACAAAGTTATGGTGCAGCAATTGGTCGTACCGGCGATTCAATCCCAGATACAGGACCACGCCGCTGCACGCGGCCTCGTGTTTGTTTTTCTTTTCGAATGCAGCTGACTGAGTCGATCCCGAAAGCAATTCGCGATAGGTTCGAACGGCGTCGCAATTGCTGACCACCGCGTCACATGAGATGGTTTCGCCGTCAGCCGTCGTCACGCCTGTGACGCGATCGCTGGATTGAACGATTCGCATCACGTCGGTTTCGGTGCGAATCTCAACGCCCAGTTCGGTCGCCAGTTTTGACAGGGCCTCGGGCACAGCGAGGGTACCGCCAATCGGATACCAAATGCCCTCTTTGGTTTGCATGTGCGCGATGCTGCACAAAACAGCCGGGGACGCATATGGCGACGATCCCACGTACTGCGTGAAGTGATCCATCATTTGCGAGACGCGATGTTCGGGCACGTGCGACCGAACGACTGAGGCAACGCTTTTGCCCATCCGCAAGCTCATCACATCTTTGAGCACCGCGGCCGAGAACGCACCACCGACTTCCATCGTGTCGGTCAGTCCACCGATCGATCGCCAAAAGAAGAATCGATCGGAAACGCCGTGCAACTGTTTGCTGACATTGATGAAGCGCTCGTAGCCTTCGCCGGAGACGTCACTGCCGGTGAAGTCGCGGAGGTGTTGCTTCATTTGGTCGACATCGGACACCAAGTCGAGCACGGTGTTGTCGGGTGTCGAGGTGCCGGGGGTGCCCTCGAAGAAACAACGCCACTGAGGATCCAGCGGGATCATATCGATGTAATCATCGATGCATCGATCGGCTTCGGCAAAGACCTGACGCAGAACGCTGGGCAGCGTCAAGATCGTCGGGCCCATGTCGAACCGATAGCCTTCAGTATGGTGAACGGCAGCCTTTCCACCCACCCAGGCGTTCTTGTCACAAAGCGTGACGCGGTGTCCCCGTGCCGCCAACACGCATGCCGAGGAAAGCCCAGCCAAGCCACCTCCAATGACGACGACATGGCGGGCATCTTTTTCATCGATCTGTCCCGGCATGTCGCGGACCGGGGCGATGTCGTGTGGTGAGGATTCGAGCGTCGTCAGATTTTCTGAAGGAGCGATCATCAAACTTGCTTTGGGCTTTGAATGTAGCAGGCACACTCCCGTGTGCCGTAAGCATCTTAAATTCGAGTTAGCACACGGAGTGTGCTGAATACTCTGCGTGCTGACTCCACGGACAGTTTAACCCTCAAGATTTGCGTGCGGCAGTGGTAATCGATTTGATCGCGGCGAGCCTCTCTCGCAGCGTCGAACTGTGGCGTTGTCGCAGTACCGCAGTCAATAAGTCAACGGTGGATTCGGATGCGGGCAGCAAGTGCGGCAAAACGTTGCCACGTTGCGTGATGACGGTGTGAGGCGTGGTCATCGCGAGCAAACCTTCCCGACCGCGAGTCACGCCGAAACCGCTTCGCCCGCGACCCCCAAAGGGCAACCGAGGATCAGCGGTGGGCGCAATCAAATCATTGACACAAACCGTGCCGACGTCCAAGCGATTGGCGACGCGTTCGGCTTCGACTCGGTCTCCGAAGACCGATGCGGATAGACGGTATCGACACGTGTTGATTGCGTCGATGACCTCGTCAATTTTCTCGTAGGAAACAATCGATAGCACCGGAGCGAAAAGATCGCTCTGCAAGATCGCATGATCCTCGGGCACGTTGTCTAGCACGACTGGATGCATCAATCCCTCGTAACGCAAACGGTTCACGTCCCACCGGCCAATCAAGTCCGTTGCCGCAGCGTGATTCATCGGTGGATTGATGGCCGATTGAACAAGATCGGCAACCGCCTGTCTCGCCGATGCATGGACCGATACCGGACCGGCGTCTTGAAGGCGTGTGATTAGTTTTGGGATGATTTGCTTGGTTGCTTGGGAAGACTTGGGAACAAACCAGCGTCTGGGTCCGATGCAAGTCGCGCCGGAATTGAATAGCAGTCCAAATTCGAGGCAGCGAACCAAACGATCAGCCAACTTGACGTCTTGCAAGCTGCCATTCAGCGAGACCACCGCGTCAGAGCCCGACAATTCCATAATCGACGGTGTGATGGTCTTGGCGGCTTGTTGCATCACAGCCACGCCCGTTTCAATACCCCCCGTCAACACCACACAATCGATCCCGTTGGCCATGACGCGTTGTGCTTCCGCGACCGATGAATCGATGACCTGGACGATCGAGGGGTCGATGTCATGATCAGCGAGCGCGTTGTGAAAGCAGCTCGCTAGGAGCTCCGTGGCCGATTCGCACCCGGGTGGTGGTTTGATTAGGACACGGTTGCCGCCCGCGAGTGCTTGGGCCGCCTGCACGCCCACCAACAGCAAGGGATAATTCCAGGCACCGAGGACCAGGACCGTACCCAGCGGTCGACGTTGAACGATGGCACGGCTGCCCCACAACCACAGTGGTCGTCCAACCCAACCCACCTTCCGACTTGCGAGCACACGCGATCCGCGTCGACCTAACCAGTGAAGCGCATCACACAGGGGGATTAACTCCGACGCGACCGTCTCCAGGTCCTCGGTCCTTTGCGGGCTGCGACACGCTTCGATCAGATTATCGGCGATTCTGGTGATTTGATGACGCGTCGACGCGACCGCTTTGCATCGCTGGTCATGGCTCAATGCTTGCCACCTTGCCAATGCCAACTTGGATGCCTCGCTCATCGTGTGTCCCGTTCTCGATGGGCCAACGAATTGATAACCTTGATTGAGAATTGCTGGATGGCACAATAAATTCCTGTGGCGGGGGCGTGCATCTTGCTGGCGTCATCTGAAATCACAAAAGCATCCAGGAATCGCTCGTGGCCGTAAATCCAACTGATCATGAGGTCTTGCCCACGATTGCCAACCGGTGGAGCCCGTATCGGTTTGAACCGCGCGTCGTTGAGGATGACAAATTGATCCGCTGCTTGGAAGCAGCACGGTGGGCGGCGAGTAGCTTCAATGATCAACCTTGGTCGTGGATTGTTGCTCGCCGTCAGGATGCGGAAGCTTTCGAATCAATGCTGGCGTGCCTCATGCCCGCCAATCGAAGCTGGGCATCGCAAGCGGGCGTGCTGATTTGCACGGTGACTCGTAATCATTTTCAGTACAACGGAAAACCGAATCGTGTCGCCCTTCATGATTTGGGAGCTGCTGCGGCACATCTCTCCCTGCAGGCGACCAAGTTTGGATTGCATGTGCATCAGATGGCCGGCATCAATGTGGCTCAGATCCGAGGTCAATATGGCATTCCTGATGGCTTTGACCCGCAGACTGCGATTGCGATCGGGTATCTGGATGAGAGTGAACCGACGACGGATGACCAGCGCGAGTTGGATGATCGTCAGAACGCAACACGCACGCGAACACCGCTGAGCGAACAGGTTTTTGTTGGCAAGTACGGCCAGTCGGCAGATTGGTTGTAAGTTGTGTCGAGTGTCCCGCCTTCGGATCGACGCCAATTACTGCCCGGGGTAATCGGGCAGTCGCCGGGCATGCGAGAAGTCGATCGCGTCACCCGAAAAGTGGCGGCAACCAACGCGGCCGTTTTGATTTTGGGTGAAACGGGGACGGGGAAAGAGTTGATTGCCGCTGCCGTGCATCAGCTTAGCCAGCGCGGTGGCGGTCCGTTCGTGAAAGTCAATTGTGGTGCGCTGAGCGAAAGCTTGTTGGAAAGTGAGTTGTTTGGTCACGTGCGGGGTGCGTTCACAGGTGCCGTCGCCAATCGAGCCGGTCGTTTTGAAGCAGCCAACGGTGGCACGATTTTTTTGGATGAGATCAATTCGACGACGAGCACGTTGCAGGTCAAAATGCTTCGTGTGCTGCAGGAAAAAGAGTTCGAACGCGTTGGCGATACCACGTCACTTCGTACCGATGCGAGGGTCATCGCCGCGAGCAATCGAAACTTGATGGCGGAAGTCCGCGCCGAGCGATTTCGTGAAGACTTGTATTGGCGGCTTAATGTGGTGCCCGTCTATCTGCCGCCGCTGCGAGAACGGCGTGATGATATCCCTGACTTAGTCGCGTACTTTTTGGACCATTACAACGAAGTCAATGATCGTTATGTGGCTCATATCGCGCCGGGCGTGATGGAGGCACTGCAGGATTACCACTGGCCGGGCAACGTTCGCGAGCTGCAGAACTATGTTGAGCGTGCCGTCGTGATGAGTAACAGTGATGAACTGGAGCTTGGTTTGCTGCCCGACTGCGTGACGAAATCCGATCCAGTCAGACAGATCTTATCCAGCACCGATGTCCGTCACGAAGAGCCACCCACGATTGCTTCGGATGCAGCTTTACCGCCATCGGCGGATGTGAATCGTGACCCGTCGCCCGGACCCGCAATGCATCAAATGGATCTGCCGTTGTTGACGCAGTATTTGATTGCACGTGGGCTGTCGGAATCTGAAGTTGATACGGACGTCCACGCTCACATCGTGGACAAGATCGAGCGGGAGTTGATCTTGCAGGTGTTGCAACAATGTGGTGGCACGCAAACCAAAGCCGCAGCCAAACTGGGTATGAATCGCAACACGCTCTACAAGAAGATCAAGCAATACGGCCTCGGCTGAACAAACATGGTCGACCTGAAAGAATCGTGAACCGAACGCGTTAGTGGCCTGTCAATTGGATCACAGCGGTGAAACGATCGATCAACCGCAGTGTGTTAGTACGCTGTCGATTCAATCGTTTAACGGGTAGCCGGAGGCGACCTAGATGCCGATGTGCGTCGCCTACGGCTACCGGTTAAACAATAGGTCATTGAAAGATGAATAAAGCAACAGGCCGCCAGCACCCGGTTATGGTTCGGAACCGGGCGCTATCGAGCTGCGGCTGATTGAATCGACCGGCCGCTGTCGTCGGGGTGCATCGTATGGCTTTGGGTTTTTCGACGCCCTCGGAAGTCCGTCGTGCCGTGAACCTGAGGTGAAATACGACACCGTGGCTGTTGGCTGACAACCATGGCGATCAAAGGACAGGCCGAAACAATCATCGAAAGTCTCGCGTGGGAATCTTCAGCCCGCGAACCATTTCAGCCATGTCTTCAATGCGGCCGACAATCACATGAATCACACCTTTGCGATTTTCGAGCTTGCCATCAACAATCCAGGCGTCGCTGCCACGAGCAAGCTTAAAAAATCGCTTCCAGACGCCAGTGAATAAGACCAGATTCATCGGGCCGGTCTCGTCTTCGATGGTGACAAAGGTGATGCCTTTGGCCGTGCTGGGGCGTTGGCGCATCAGGACAAGACCGGCCACGCGGACGTGGCGCCCGTCTCGCAAATCAGGCAGCTCGCTTGCCGACACGCAGCGCAACTCACGCAGCTGCGGTCGCAGGAATAAAACCGGATGCGCTTTGAGGCTCAGCCCGGTTGTCGCGTAATCCTGAGTGACCTCTTCCGATGGCGACATGGGGAGCAGCGTTTCAGGTACCGAAGTGTCGGGCGGCAGCGACTCCAGCAACGGCATCGATCCTTGATCATCGTCTTGGGCGAGTGATTGCCAAACCGCAGCGCGGCGGTCCGATGCCAGCGAAGCCAGAGCGTCGGCATCGGCGAGCGTCGCCAGAGCGGATCGAGACAATTGACAGCGCGTCGTTAAATCTTGTGCGTCAGCGTAGGGGCCTTCTGCGTCACGATGTGACACGATGGTACGCTTGGTTTCATCAGCTAGGCCGCGAATCATTTGCAAACCCAATCGCAAGGCGGGTTGCGAGTGATCGGATTCAATTACGAGTTTGGATTGAAAATCGCTCGCATTGACATCGACGGGCAAGACCTGCACGCCATGCCGTCGGGCATCTTGAACCAATTGCGATGGCGCGTAGAAACCCATGGGCTGGCTATCGAGCAACGCTGCGCAGAATGCCGCCGGAAAGTGACACTTGAGGTAGCACGAGGCGTAAACCAACAATGCAAAACTGGCCGCGTGCGATTCAGGAAATCCATACTCGCCAAAGCCGCGAATTTGCCGAAAAACCTGTTCGGCAAAGTCACCGGTCAAACCATTGGCGTGCATGCCCTCGAGTAACTTGATGCGGAATCGATCAATCACACCGGGACGCCGCCAAGCGGCCATTGCGCGCCGCAATTGATCGGCTTCGCCGGGTGTGAAACCTGCCGCGACGACGGCCAGCTTCATTGCTTGCTCTTGAAAGATCGGCACGCCCAACGTTTTCTGCAGGACATTCTTGACCGCCTCATTCGGATAGACCGCAGCGTTTGGATTCTCGCGTGCCTTCAAGAACGGGTGGACCATGTTGCCTTGGATCGGGCCGGGTCGCACGATGGCGACTTCGATCACCAGGTCGTAGTAACAACGCGGACGCAATCGCGGCAGCATGCTCATCTGCGCCCGACTCTCGATTTGGAACACGCCCATTGTGTCCGCCGCGCAAATCATGTCATACGTGGCCGTGTCGTCGGGTGGAATATTCGCCAGCGTTAGATCGCGACCGTGTGTTTGCTGGACCAATTCAAAGCACCGACGGATCGCCGAGAGCATGCCCAAGGCAAGCACATCGATCTTCAAGATCCCGAGTTCTTCGAGATCATCTTTATCCCACTGGATTACGGTCCGACCGGGCATCGATGCATTTTCTGTGACGCATAACTCGCACAGATTGCCTTGCGTGATCACCATGCCACCGACATGTTGCGATAGATGGCGTGGAAATCCGATCAGCTGTTCGGTCAGGTCAATGAAACGTTGTCCCAACTCGGTCTCGGGATCCAACCCCGCATCTCGGCATCGCTCGGGCAGATCTGGGTTGCGACTGTAGCTGCCCGCCATCTTGGCCACCGCATCGATCGTATCTGGGGAGACACCGAGTGCCTTGCCGACTTCGCGGATGGCGCTCTTGGCACGGTAGGTCGTCACCGTGGCGGTCATGCCGGCGCGATTCCGACCGTATTTTTGATAGAGATACTGCAAAACTTCTTCGCGACGTTGATGTTCGAAATCAACGTCAATGTCGGGTGCTTCACCTCGTTCGCGACTAATAAAGCGTTCAAACAAAAGATCCGCGTGCGTCGGATCGACCGCGGTCACGTGCAAGCAATAGCACACCACGGAATTGGCGGCTGACCCTCGACCTTGGCACAGGATGCCACGCGATCGAGCGAATTGAACCAGATCCCACACAGTCAAAAAGTACGCTTCGTAATGAAGGTCTTCGATCAATTCGATCTCATGACGCAGCATCGCGATGACGTTGTCGGGAACGCCGCCGGGATACTTGTCTTTGGGATAACGCAGCTTGGCGCCTTCCCACGTCAAGCGTTTCAAGTGCTCGATTGGCGTCATGCCATCGGGAGCTAATTCGATGGGATATTCGTATCGCAAGTCATCCAGCGAAAACGAAATGCGATCGGCAATCTCATTGGTTCGCGCGATCGCCGCGGGAAGATTGCGAAACAGATGGCGGATTTCGTCGAGCGACCGCATGTGATGTTCCGCGTTGACCATCCGCGATGCGTGAACTTGATCGATGGTCGTGCCTCGAGCGATCGCGGTCACGCAATCGTGGACTCGCATGCGATCAGGTTGGTGATAGCGAACATCACCGCACGCCACCAATGGCACATCGCACGCGATCGATAAATCGTTGAGCACGTCGGCCTTCATCGCATCGTCGATGCCCCGATGAAACGATGCCATCAGGTAGCCTCGGTCGCCAAACACATCGCGGAACGGACCGCGGAGAAATGAGCTCAATCTGGATGTGTTGAACGGTTCAAGCGGTGCGTTGCGTTCAAGAGATGCGTTTGGTCGAGAGGCTACACTCGGGAACGCTTCACTGGTTAGCACGCCAGCGAGTATGCCGTCAGCATTCTCCGCGATATCGGACCATGTCAGTTCACAGCGTCCTTTTTCGCATCGCATCCGCCCTCGGGATAACAAACGACACATTCGCCCATATGCGGCTCGGTCGGTCGGCCACAACAAGATCGGCGGTGCGTCGGTGGGGTGCAGGCACGTGCCGACAATGAACTTCAGGCCCAATTCCTTGGCGGGTATGTGCCCTCGAACCACACCAGCAACTGATTCACGGTCGGTGATTGCCAGTCCCGCGTAACCTAGCTCTGCGGCCTGCTGGACGCACTCATCGGGGTGCGATGCGCCATCGAGAAATGAGAAGTTGCTGCGGCATTGAAGTTCGACATATTTCATTTTCAGAACATCTCATCGAATTCGCTTGCCAAGATGACAACTTGGGCGGCGAAGGAACAGCGTTTGCGGCAGTCCTTGAGGCACTCAGCGACGCAGTCGTCGATTCAACGATTCCCGATCAGTCCACAATGTGATCCAGTCCATGAATTTTGCCACCACAGCCGATCCGACTTACCGACACGCGAGCTCGAATTCAGGTTCGCTGGAAACGCCAACGCATCCCATCGCGATTGGCTATCTTTTCTGGGTGTTTGGATTCACCGGAGCCCATCGATTTTATTTTGGCAAACCGATCACGGGAGCCATTTGGTTCTTTACCGGAGGATTGCTGCTTATTGGCTGGGTTATCGACATCTTTTTTATTCCAGCGATGGCTCAGGAGGCCAATGGGCGTTACCGTCCGGCTCAGGTTGATTACCCCGTCGCATGGTTGTTGACGATTTTTCTGGGGGTCTTTGGTGCGCACCGTTTCTATATGGGCAAGATCATCACGGGCGTCATTTATTTGTTGACAGGTGGTCTAATGGGGATTGGCTGGATTTACGATATTTGCACCTTGAACGAGCAAATTGAAACGCTGTGAACCGAATAGAGACTTCCATTGCGATCCATGAAGTCATACCCATCGACGGCATGCACTGTGCCTCTTGTGTTGTTGCGTTGACTCGCTCGATCGGATCGGTTCCCGGTGTTGCCGATGTGGTGGTCAGCTTGGAATCGTCGACGGCTCAGATCGCGTTGGAAACGGAGGTCGACCGAGATGCTGTCATGGATGCGGTTGCTCATTCGGTTGAGCAGGCTGGCGATTACCAGATTGGCGACCGCGATGGTGGGTCAACTTCTTCCGGTCATTCGAACGCGACACTGCGTGCCGATGACGCGATTACATTAACAACGATATCGGGACCGCAAACCAATGCGACTCGGGATCGATTCCGATTGGCGACGTACAAGCCTCTGATGATTTTGATTGCGTACTGCATCGGCGGCAGCCTGATTGCGATCTTTGCAACCGGTACGAATCAATGGTCGTTTGCAATGCGGATTTTTATGGGACTGTTCTTCGTCTCGTTTTCGTTCTTGAAGATGATCGATCTGGGCGGATTCGCCCGCGCCTTTCGATCGTACGATGTGGTCGCAAAACGATGGCTGGCCTACGGCTACGTCTATCCCGTGATCGAATTGGGCTTAGGCGTCGCTTATCTGCTCAGCTCATGGCCGATTGCGACCAACCTGATCACATTGATTGTGATGATCATCGGCACGGTTGGCGTGGTGAACGCGGTCATGCGAAAAGCCGAAATCCAGTGCGGTTGCATGGGAACGACATTCGATTTGCCGATGAGCACAGTCACCATCATTGAAAACGTATCGATGGCAATCATGGCAGCTGTCATGTTGGGCCTGTCGTCCTGATGTTGAAGTCAGTTGATCCGACGCTGGAGCGTGACAAGGACTTCAGCCGCGCGTTTTCGAACGCTTTCATTTTGATCATTCAAACATGATTGAATCATTCGAATCGTTGATGCGTTAGGCGAAGCGATCTTTTCAGCGGTATCCAGGGCATACACGCGATCGTCCGGTTCGGGCAGATTCAAATCGTCACTCAGCCACTGCAGTATCGTCTTGTTTTGTGACGTGGGGTCGGTATTGAATTGCTTCTGCAACCAGTGCGACAAGTGCTCGCGAGTCTTCGCACTTGATTGATTGAGTGCGAACCCCTGATCGTCAATGGGATTGAGCGCGGCGACTTGCCAATCATGGATTGAAAAAGCGATGCGATGACCAAAGGGTTCATCTGGATTCGTGGTCCAGGGCCCCACAAGCAAGATTTCGTGGCCGAGGTAATGGGACGTGGCAAACACGCGATGACTGAGTTGGGATTCGGCCGCGTGATTTAAGTCAACGCCATCCAATGCGTCATCAGGTACTGTCCAGCCCGAGGCAGACAAGAGTGTCGGCAGCACATCAGCGTGCATTGTGGGTTGGTGAATTTTTCTTTCCCGGATTCCAGGACCAGCAATCACACATGCGGTCATGTTTTGATATCGAGATAGTCGAGTCCCATGTCCAATCGTGCCGTCGTCAAGAAACGATTCGCCATGATCGCCAACAAACACAACCAATCGTTTTTCATCGAGCAAAGGAGCGATTGCGGCGTCAATTGTTCGAGCCGCATTGCGGTATCGATTCCAAACGCGATCGCGATCCCGAGGCGAAAACGGAATCGCATACCCGGTCTCAAAAGCGGGTCGATCCAGTGCGAAGCGTGGATCAACGGAGAACGTCGCGTGCGTTGAATATAGGTACAGCACGGCCACTCGCGGAGGCCGCTCGTATCCTTGCTCGAGAAATGCTTTCGTATTCTCGATTGCATTGCGATCGGATTTGAGCCATTGCATCGGTTCGATTTCGAAGACATCGAATACCTCGCGACGCACATACCCATCCATTTGAAATGTGGCCCAATCGTCATGGCCAGCGAAGAAACCGATCTCATATCCAGCCTGTCGATAAAGTCGATTGAGGGCAGGTGAGAATCGGATTGCCGATTTAGGAAACCAAATCGCTTCGACGCCATTGACCAAGGAGAACAAACCTAGATTGCTCGCGTTACCTCCTGAGAAATGACTCTGATTCCAAAGACCGCGCGTTGCCATCGCATGGAGGTTTGGCATCACGTCTGGATTAACTAGCTCTGGCCTGATCGACTCAGCCACAATGATCAAAACATCGTTCAGTCGTGTTGAGCTATCAGAATTCGCAACCGGTAAGACGCTTCTCAAGCGACGTTGGTGAATTCGTTTTCGGACCGTTGTTGACAGCATCAGACCGCGCAGTCGTGACAGCACTGCTGCTTCACCACGTTGCGACTGCATGCCAACTTGGGCATAACCATGCAAACGCAGCACGCACCAGGGATGTCGCGTCGAATGAATCGACATGGCCAAGCTTGTTTCTTGCCACCGCCAAATACCACCAATGCCCGATGCAGTAGTCACCAGCAACAACAGGACCGATGCCGTCAATGGTGAGATCACATGATGACGGTTCAATGACCACCGAAATGCGATACGAGAGGTGGCCCAGTAAGCAAACCAATAGACAGCCGTTAGGCCAAGAACGATGCCAAGAAGTTGAGCCACCGTTTCGGTGTTGATGTAGTCGATAAGTTTGGGCAGCTGCGTCCAGATCATCCGAATGGTTGTCAATGATAGAAAACGTTCGTTGATCACGCGGAAGATCAGGCAATCGATCGTCAACGTGATTGGAACCAGCCCAGTAACGATCAAGAGTCCCCGCCAGGCAATATTTGAGAACTTTGTGGCCAATAGCCCGCCAATGAAGGAGAGCGGCCACAAGATCGTTCCAATTTGAAAAAATACCCAACCGAACGGTGTTTGATCAGGAAACGGCTGACCTGCCGACGGAACACGATCGGCCGCAAATCCAAATAGAACGCCCAAGCACACAACATGCATAAAGAGCGTCCAGACGACGATTTTGCACTGGATCAAAATCTTGGATGGGTCGAGCGGGCCAAGACTAGGTCCCGCACCATTTTCCTGATGCACTATCTCGGTGTGGTCGATGGCGGGCCTCAAGAGTCATGTCGAAACCACAAGATCAACATCACGACAGTTTCGGTGATGGCATGCGCTCACCATCATCGCAAGGCTTATTCTTATTCGAGTTGACTACTCCAGAAAGACATGCCCCGGTTCCATGGTTAAATACCACTCCCTCCAAGCATTCTGAGCTTTCCGTAAGTCAGCGTAGCTGGGCTTACTCGGCATTCCGAATCCCTCGAACTTGCGACTGATAAACCGCAATCCATCTCGAGCAAACAATTTGACTTGGCTATCCGGGTCGCTGAGTGCGTAGATCAGGGTTGGCACAACACGCATTTCATCACTTTGTCCGAGCACTCGCGCCGCGACTCGGCGTGCTTGCCATTGCTGACTTCCGCGTAGCAAACGCTGGAGACGTTCGATCTGAGCAGCTCGCTGCCTGGGGTTGGTCGGCAACACCATATTCTCAGGGAGTGATTTGCCTTCCAAATCGCCTCCACCGTCTTCCTCCAAGATATCCAGAAGATCGGTGACCGCCGTTGCGACCGGCTCGCCCTTGATTTGCGTTCCGTCAACGCGAATCTTGGTGGTATCGCTGGGCAACTTCCATCCACCGGCCAAGGTTCCACTGCTGGTCGCGGCAATCGACTTCTTAGTACTTCGGATTAGAAATAGGATCGCGAACGAAGTCGCGCAGATAGAGCCATTGTCGGAACGTTTTGTTAATCCCCAGGCACCTTCATCACTCTGCTCACTTCGCAGTTCATCTACGCCCGAGGTGTACCACGCTGGGCTTTTGGTTTCGCCACCAAGTGCAATCTCTTTGAAACTCTCGTAACGCTCAAGTGTGTAATACTCGTAGTACGGGTAGTGGTGGCCATGGTCAGACTTCGCGGACTTCAGATACTCGTCGCAATTTGAAATTGAACGCACGACGACCTCGCGCGGCAGCGTCGCGGATTGACGACGTTTGGCGTTACTGTCAGGAACATAGACTTTGACGGCATCGGGCATGCCGTCCCATTGGTTCTCAACCTTCTTCGTTTTATCGCCCCAAAGACGCAATGCGTCGCTGGCAATCAGAAGGCTACTTGCTCCGGCAAGGCTCATCCCACGATTAACACCGGATTGCGTCACGCGAGGTCCGCGTCCCGGATCACGTGCCTGATAGTTCCAGCCACCATTAGTGGATTGGGTACGAAGTATCGCTTCGCCACACTTTTTGACACGTTCATATTCCATTGGAATGCCAACGTGGTCGAGCGTCCAAATCGCCAACACTCCATATTGTGTTTGCGAGATATCGGTTGTCTTTTCACCGACGTAGCCAAAACCACCATTGGAGTACTGCACGTCGTAAACAAAATCAGCGAGCGTCTTCAACTCATCTTGGTATTGCTCTGAACCGAGTTCAGCCAAAAACATCACTCCGACAGCACTCTCGTAAACTTCCTTCGAGACGCCTCCGCCCTTATCGCCGTCTTTGATATTTCGCACCAAAATCTTCGCCGCACCAAGGCCTCGACTGACCACGTCCGCGCTTGAGTCGCCGGTTGCCTTAAGATAAGTGTACGCGGCAAGGATTTTCTCCCCGAGATAACCATTGAAACTTCCGGGACTGAATCGATACGACTCTTTACTCGCCGAGGCCAAGTATTGCGTTCCTCGATCGACCATCCGACGGACGTTGGGGTCGTCGGGGGTGTAGGCGAGGGCGGACGAGGATGCTGCCAGATGAATGCCGACAAAAGCGATTGCCAGCGCAATGACTTGGACGCGTTGCTGAATGAACATTGTGTTGACCCAGAATTGATTTGGTTCAACCCATGATAACGGAGCCACGCCGCAATCGCATCCACTTTCACGTTCGCTGACAAAAACTAGCATGTCCTTGATGCGACAATTCGGTTTGAAGGAGGGAAATCGCTCTGAAGAAGTGTTTCCAGCATTCGAAGCAACGATGGTCTCGTTTGAGCTGAAATCTATTTTTTAAATGGTCACGCTATCTTGTGCGGAGATAGGCCCGCGTGTGGAGTGGCAGGAAAATGGCAAGCGAGACAATTAGGTATCCCCACAACAGACCATTGAGTCCCGCAAGATAAACGCCAATCCAACTTCCCAAACCGCAGGCGAACAGTCCGATGACCGCTGGGCCGAAGATTGGTCGGGAGAATCGAGACACGACATAAAAGCCCTGAATGGCGACAACGTGGTTGGCCAGGTAACTTCCAAAAAGGAGGGCCGCTTGTCCCGGGTTCAAAAATCGGGGCGAAAGCTCGGGCCTCCACCAAAGCAAGCCAGCCAAGATGATTATGAGTGCGACCAGTCCGCAGATTAGAAAGCCGCAAGAGGCAATCGCCGCGCGTCGCCATAACGTGCCAGCTCGCTCTCGTTCACCGCTACCGTGCAAGGATGATGCGACGGACAAGTTGGTTTGAAGCCAGGTCAATGCGAGCATCTGTAACGGGGAAGCGATACTCTGAACCATTCCCATCGCCGCCGCCGCGGACTCACTGTCGAAGTTGAGCAAGATGATCGTAAATAACTGCGTTGCGGCATGTTGCGTGATTGCAATGACACCGAGACGCCACTGACCGGGCAGGACGTCTCGACGCCACAACAGCGGTTTTGGATTGCTTTCCGGGCTGGGCGTTGTCGCACGGGTTGTCAGCGGCGATGGATTGAGTGGCTGATTTTTCTTGGATGAGCTTGGCAAGTCATGCCTTAAAAGAACCACAACGACCAAGCTTGCTAAAAGCTGAACAGCAGTCGCGGACGCTAAGCACCAGAGTTTGCCATTCATCGTTAACGTCGCCCAGACAGCCAACGAACCGAGGACCATCTGCCAAAGTCGCATTCGATAAATAGTGCTGCGATGTCCGAGGCCTTCCAGGATTGCCAGTTTTGGAAGCAGGAAGACGATACCTCCTGCCAATGGGATGATGGTCAGCATGGGTAATTGCCATGCAACCGACTCAGTAACGCCGGTGAAGCTGACATAGCCAACGACCAAAGCCAGTGACATGAAGCCAAGTGTGGCCGCAGCAAACCATTGCGTGGCACCACGGTGAAGCGAAGCAAGACGTTGCCTCGCTTGAATCGCGACCTCGTTCTTTGAAGATTGGTAGGCGGGTTGTTCAC
>JBCCJB010000021.1:0-20470 GCA_039028015.1 Planctomycetota bacterium | reverse complement strand
TCACTGTGTTTTCCATCCAACGTTTCGCTGCCCAGTTAGGAACCCGTCGCGAAGCGATGCAGTGATCTGGCTGTGCGAATGATCATTGAGTCTTCCACCACCACCGGTGACGCCATGATTTGGTCGCCAACATGATTGGTGGTGACGACTTCGGATTTGGGACCCGGTGTGATCACGAAGATCTCGCCGTCATGGTTGCCAAAGAAAAGATGGTCTGAGGTGAAGACGGGCGAAGACGAAAATTTGCCGCCGAATCGTTGCTTCCAAACCTGAGATCCATCTCGAGCGTCGAAGCACGATGCGACGCCATTGTCATCGACCACGTAAATCAAACCGTCAAGCAAAAGCGGTGACGGTTTGGCTGGGATACCGCGAGAGACGGTCCACAGCACATGGGTATCGGTCACGTCGCCATTCCCGTCGACCCGCGCCGCCCATAGCTGAGGCTTTCCAAAACCCGTCGCGAAATAGACGACACCATCGGCATACACAGGTCGTGGCACCACGGAGAAACCTTTGCCGTGATACAGCCGCCAACGTTCATCACCGGATTCAGCGTCAATCGACACCATCCACTGCGAGCCCATGCACAGCAATTGCTCTTGGCCGTTGGAATCGATAATCGCAACCGGCGTGCAATACGCTTTCTTCTGATCGCCCGAGGGGGCTTCCATCGGTGGTCGTTCGGTTTCCCACAAGGTTTGACCGGTGGATTTGTCGAGGGCGGTCACGTATTGGCGTTCCATGCCGTCTTGAATCAGTACTAGTTTGTTCCCGTGAAGAATCGGTGAGCTGCCGGGTCCGACCGCGTGTTGCAGTGGCAGGATGCGTTGCCAAGCAATCTCTCCCGTGTTGCGATCAATGCAGAATGTCCCAAAGGTTCCAAAGTGGCAGTAAACCGACTCATCATCGGCGACTGGTGTTGGAGATGCGTAGCTGTTGAGCGAATGAATCGCGTCGGGCTGCTGCACCGTGATCAACTCGATCGTCCGCAAATGACGCCCCGTTCTCAAATCGACGACCAATGCCTTGAGCTCAATCGATTTGGCGATCGCAAGCTGTTTGAATTTTTTTTCCGCGTTATCGGTTTTCCGTAGCAGCTCAAGACGTTCTTGGTCGGATGGCTTGACTTCAATGGCCGTCGTCAGCCACACCTGATCATCGACCACGATCGGGGATGACCAAGCCTTGCCGGGCAGATCCACGCTCCAGTCGTGATTGCGCCATGATTGGTCTGACGATGACGTGCCAGCGAATGTGAGCGGTGGTCGCTGGTTGCTCGCGTGACCATCACCGGTCGGTCCGCGGAACTCACGCCACTGATCTGGGACATCATTTTCGACGCGATCATGTTGGGATGCCCCGGTCGAATGCGGACTCGTTTCCGCCCAGCACGGATCGGAATGGAGTAAGCAAACCGCTCCCGTCGTCAATGAGGCCAGTGCGAAAACGAATGAGTGTTTGGCCAAACAATGGCGGGTCGCTGTCATGTTCATGTTCGAATTATAGCAAAACCAATTCGTGCAATATGACAGCCACGGATCTGTGCTGTCCCGGGGTTGTCGCCGACAGAGCCCGCGTGGACATTGTTCGATAACTGATAATATGAACCCTCATCCGCCGATGACGTGATCGCTTGGCGCGGCGTTCTGTTCTTCAAGCGTCATTTTCGTTGCAAGTCGGCTATACGAAATTAGGTGACGATGGACAAACCGATTCCATCTGTTGAAGACGTGCCACTGATTCTGGACACATTGCTCGGCCAATTTCAGTGGGCGCGTCGTTACACGCTGCAGCTTCTCGATGCCACGCCCCGTGATCGTTGGCACGAGATTCCGCCGGGTCATGTCAGCCACGTGGCCTGGCAAGTTGGTCACCTCGCGGTCAGTCATTATGGGTTGTGGATGTTTCGCATCCGCGGTCGCCAACCCGATGATGTGAAATTGATTCCAGGTCGGTTTCGTAAACGGTATGGTCGAGGCGGAACGCCTCCTGCGAGCGAGGAAGACCAAATGACGCCGGACGAATTAATGGACAAGCTGCACGAAGTCTCGCAGCAGTCGCTCACTGAAGTGATGGCTACCGATCCTGAGGTTTGGTTGGAACCAGTTGACATGCCTTACGCGGTCTATCCCTGCAAACTCGGCGCAATCTGTTTTTCTCCGCTTCACGAACAGCTTCACGCTGGGCAAATCGGCGGCATTCGTCGCGGGCTTGGTCTGGAGATTTTGCGTTAACGTGATTGAGACCATCGACGAATCCATTTATGACCACCCGAAGTACTACGATCTGGTCTTTGGTGCTGACGTCGCAGCGGAAACCAAGTTTATCCTCGGTTGTGCGGACCAATTTTGCGATCATCAAGCCAGGCGATTTTTTGAGCCCGCGTGTGGCACGGGTCGACTAGTTCACTCACTGGTCCGTAAAGGGCATGAAACATGGGGACTCGATCTGAATCCGCGTGCCGTTGACTTTTGCAATGCTCGCCTTTCGCGTCACGGTTATGGGCATCGCGTCATCACGGCCGACATGTGCGACTTCGACAAAACTGACTTCGCGTCATGTGTGGGTCTCGATCGACGACGGCTCCGAACAGCGCCTTTTGATGTTGCCTTCAACACGATCAACAGTTTCAGGCATGTCGGCACTGAGAAATTGGCCCAAGCCCATTTTGCTGCCGTTGCCCGCGTGATTCGTCCTGGTGGATTGTACCTGTTGGGAATTCACCTTACGCCGACGAAGGTTGCTCCCAGTGAAACGGAATCATGGTCAGCACGGCGGGGCAGTCTTTCCATCAACACTCATATGTGGACTGTTGCCCGAGAACCACAAAAGCGACTAGAGCGTTTTGGAATCTATTTTGACATCCACACGCCACGGCGTTCGTTTCGAATCAACGATGAGCTTCACCTGCGATCCTACACCGCGCCGCAAATGCGACGCACGTTCTTAGCGGGTGGTCATTGGGATTGCATCGCGACTTACGATTTTGGTTACGACCTCGGTTATCCAATCGATGTGGACGCGACCACCGAAGATGTGGTGTACGTGCTTCGTCGGACTGGTTGAGCAACCTCTTAGGCTAAACCATCCACTGCGGCTGGCTTTGGTAGTCCGACTTCGCGCGGCGATTTTGTTGGCGATAACGCACCCAGATCGCAGGCGGATGCATTACCCATCCGGTCATGACCGTGATCAAGACGATGCCGATGACGGCCAAATAGCGTCGCATATCGTGAAGTGCAAAAACGGCACCTTGTCCGACTTCGATGCGGTGTGGTGAGGCAATCGGTAATCCGTGAGCCTTGGCGAGGTCAACCGTGCGGATCATGTTGATCACGGGCACGCCCGAAGCGAGAAAACGGCGTGCCACACAATCCTCGGTTTTATTTTGGGTCGCATTTTCATCTTGTACGTTGCTCAACCAGTCCTGCATGCGTTGAGCGAGCATTCCCGTTGGCTGGATTAAGCCCGCCCCGAGTGCTTGATTGCCTTTCGTGCCGCCTACCGATGCATCACCTCCGCCCACGTTGATGTATGCCTGGTAACGTTCATCCTCGGCAATGGCCGCGTAAAGCAACATGCGACGTTCAATGGCATCTTGATCATCTCGACTATCCATGAGCGGCACGCCGCTGCGATCAATCGCGTCTTCCAGCATCACGCGTGTTTGATCGGTCATGCCCGCCGCACGATCTTTGAATCCGCCTCGCGAAATCCGTTGACTGCGACTTTGGATTAACTCTTCGTCAAACAACAGCTTTTCCATGTCTGGCCACATCAGATCTGGCGAGTTGGCACCGTACTGGCTGGACGCGGCACTGCTGATGATGACCGGTTCGATTTCCAGAGCCTCCGCTGCCGCGATCACCGCAATGTTGAGTGCGGGAAATGAACCGGTGCAACCAATGGCAATGCGATCACCCGGGCGAACACCCGCATCGACCATCAATCGAATCGCCACCGCGGCGAAATTCGGATTCACCGATGTTTGTTTGGCTTCCAAGTGACCCGGCAGCGTGGTTACCATCGACATGGATGGGCCTATCATTCCCGTGTTGGCTGGATCGTGTTGATCAAGCAACGGATGACCTTGCTTGACACGGTGGCAGTGGATGGCATCGAACGAGAGTGCCGCGCGATACGAGGCTTCCATCATCCGGTCGTACAAATCGTCCACTGGCAGTCGTGAACGCAAGGATGATTCGATGAACGGTAGTCGTGACGGTGCCCAGCGTAAGACAGCGACAACAACCATGGCGAAGATTGCCAATCGTGTCAGTGCCGCTGCTGAAACGTGATCGGGTTGGTAATACAGCCTCTTCATGCCAGCGTTTCCACTCCCAATGCGATCAGGGTCAAATGCACAAGCGCCGTCGCAATAACAAGCGGGCTCAGCGTTTGAACCAAACCACTTCGTGAAATCCAAAGTGCAATGAGTCCAGGTATCACAAACCCAATCACGGATGTCCCCGCCATCATATGGGCCAGCGGGAGCTGATCTTCCGAAACAGCTGAATCCGGTACTGGCAGACACTGCTCGCTGACGCATCGCAGCAATGCCGCGATCGCGAAGCCGATCACCATCGTGATCACAACGCGTCGGCGTCCAAACAAAATTGCCCACCGGTCGATCCAAGCGACCGCACTGGCGGTCAAACAGGCCGCAACGATCGTCACAAATACCGATCCGGGTTGATCAAGCGAGATCGCAAAGTATCCCGGCACAATCATCCCACCAACGCTCAGTCCAAAGGCTTCGGTAAAGAGCAAGCTCACCACGAGTCCGATACCAATCGAAAGGGCCAACCATTCCATTTCAGAATGCCTTTATGGTGCGCAAGTGTGATGGCAACAGACGATCGACAGTCATGCTCAGGATGTCCCCAAGGGAGCCTTGCGAATGATCATGGATGATTGTTCGGTCTTATCTGCATCAGCTTTTATTGGTATCGGACATTCCGACTCGAAGTAATTTGCCACCTCAAATCCCACACCCGCCACATTGCCTATCCCGACGAGCAATAAGCTGTGATTCTCAGACGCTAATTCGCAGTCGCTACCACTTGCGTGTTTCGCATCGATGATCGCTGATGTCAATTCCTCGCCATCAGCGTTGCCGAGGCAAATAATCCGATCAGGATCAACGCCTTTTGAGAGTAGCCCTCGAAGAAAAACATCCGTGCCCGATCCCAAGATCACGAACTGGTCGACTGCCGTCCAATCAGCAGCGGCGTGCGCCATCGTTTTGGAACGGTCCGGGCGGTCGACACGACAATTCATCACGATGATACGCCGCGTAACACTCGGGTAGTTGTCGCAAGCAGCACGCCAAATTTGTTCGGATGATTGGGGGTCATTGGCGGCAAATCCGTTGACGAACAACCAAGAGGTTTCGTGAATCAGCCGCTGGTGAACTCGCATCGCACCTGGATCCGGTGTGGCAGTCCACATGCCTGACAACGCAACGTCACGCTGTATTCCCATCGATTGGCAGACCCGTAAAGCCAACGCCACATTCTCGGCGTGTTCCAGATAAGTGAATCTCGCCATCTCTTCGCTGGTAATCTCGCTCGCATCCTCCGGTGTAACTACATGTATTTGCGACTGCCGATCGCGACACGCGCGGCGAAACACCTCGAGGGCATCGTCGCGATCTTCAGCGGTGAACATCACGCCTTGGGTTGGTGTTGTTCCCGCAAGCGCCGTCGCGACGTCGAATCGCGTTGGCCCCATCACATCGAGATGATCGGCTCGGGCATTGGTGATCACGCCATGAGTGGATCGCACAAGCTTAAGTTCGCACACGGATTGCAGAAGCGGCTGAAGTGCCATGCACTCGATCACCAAAGCCTCGGCATCGTCGGCGACGGCTGCTCGAACGATACGTTTTTGTTCGATGATGTTGGCTCGATCTGGACGAAAGATCGGCAATTCACGCCCGTCATGGAAAATCATTCTCGCAAGCGTGCCCGTCGTCTTGGCGCAGGTGCGGACGCCACCGGCACGCATTCCAGCGGCGATCAAGCGTGTCACCGACGACTTGCCACGCGTGCCGTTGACGTGAATGCGGACGGGAATACGCATCAGCAAACGGCGATACCTCCATGCTTCGGCGAGTGCCAAGGCACTCACCACGATCGCCAAGGCGATCAAAGCCAGTGTCCCGATCACGGAGAACTCTTTGGTTGAAAGCTTCAACCCATTAGTCGTGATTGATGCACGCGAGGGTTGATTAGTGAGCTGGAAAAGGTCAGGTCGACGGAGTCAGCTACGCTCACACGAGGCCACCTGAGATATCCCTGATTATTCGACGAGCCTGTCTCACGACAAGACCACGATCAAGAATTTTTGACGAAGACCTAAATCCATCCCCAAAGCAGTCTGCTTAAGGTTCAAAGGTCGCAATTTTACCTTTCGATTAAGCATAAATGGCATTAGTCGCGAGAGATGGTCAGAAACGCAGGCAACAGCGTCAAATTGCACGCCGACGAGATCAACAGTGTTGCGGAAACTAATGTGCCAAAGGTGGCCGTGGGCACGAACCGGCTCGAGGTCAACCCGGCAAAGCCAATGACCAATGCCATTGTCGCAAGCAGTATCGGTGCACCCACACGCGTTGAAGCCGCCAATGCAGCACGATCCATGCGAACGCCATGATTGCGTCGTCGTGACACTCCGGTGAGCAAATGAATCGAGCCATCGATCGATAATCCGATCGATACCGCACCAATCATTGCTGATCCCAAATCGAGCCCGCTACTGAATTGTCCCAACACGGATAAGACCAACATGATGGGTAACGTGTTGACCAAGAGAGCCGCAAGCATTGAGGCGAACGAACCTGTTGCAATCCACAACAACAAGCCAACGCTGACCAATGCCACACCCAACGCACGCCATTGATCGCGTAACAAGCCGTTAACCAGTTGAGACATCAATACGGAATAGCCCGTAACCGTTGACGCTACAGACGCGTTTGTTGATTCATCCCAAGCCTTGACTTCGCTTTCAACACGCGTCATGAAATCACGCTTTGTGACCGCTGAAAGATTCTCGTTGCTACGCAACATGATCCTCAAATAACGTGATGACGAGCGTTCGTACACCAATAAGGCCCGGGCGAATGTGGGCAATGCCGTTGCCATTCCGGCCAAACGGATTTCAGGGCTGGCAAATGCCATCAACGGTGCCTTGCTGGCAACGGCGTCGGCATCGGCGAGGCTCAGCACTTTTGATAACCCGACCATGCGGTTGAGCGTTTGATCGTCGGTCACACGAATCTGACGCAAACGGTTTTCAAGTTGGCGAACCGAAGTCAGGTACGAATTGGTGATGACCTTGGGTGTCTGAACCATAACGTCCCAGACGCCGGCGCCACCGAGCTTCGTTTCAACACGTTGGTATGCGATGACGATCGGGCTGTCATCTCGAAAGTTGCGCAAGAAACTCGCTTTGGTTGGGGATTGCGTTACTGCCAGTGTTGTGGCGACCAAGAGCAACACACAGCCGACCAACAACCAACGACGCCACGTTAAAGCCACTCGAGTGATCCACAGGAAGATTGGCTTTCGATGTGGATAGAGCATGATGCCGCTGGCATGCGGAAGGATGGCCGACCGCTGACCGCGATCACGCGAAAGGACTGGAAGCGACAGCATGGCCGGCGCAAATAAAATCAGCGAGACAAGCACGGCTAGGGCGGCCACGGCCGTCATCATGCCGAACTGCTGGACCGGTTGAACGTTGGAGATGGTCAGCGATCCAAAACCGGCCGCATCGGTCAAGCAGGTCCAAGTGATTGGCATGGTCAACTGACTGATCGTATCAACCGGTGTGTGTCCCTTTTGCAACGCGACACCAAAATGAACGACGGCGGCCACCACAATCACGGTGATCATCGACACCAAAATGGTTGATACCAGCGATAGTTCGAAACCTAAACAAACCATGCATGATCGCGTGGCCAAGGTTGACCATCCGATGCACGCGATCGAAAGCAACACAATTCGCCAGTCACGAAGCGTGACCAGTACCACCGTCGACAGTAAGCCAATCGTTAAGATGGCCAGCCAACGACCATCGGCCTCAATGAGTTCAAACGCATCTTCAAGTAGGACTGGCTCGCCAACCAGAACGCTATTGAGCGATGCTGGCATCTCTGTGACCAAGGTCCGCAAGCCATTGACTGCAAGATTCGCTTCCTGCGGATCGATCATCGCGACGATCGCAGCCATGTCCCGCTGGTGGTTATGGGTGTAGCCGGCAAACAGATCGAGGAAATCGACCGCCAGCGGATCACTCCGATTCAAGACCCCGGTTTTACCCGCCGTGGGTCGCAACCACGCAAATGCATCGGACAATTTCGCGACCGACAAGATGCCTTCGACGCCATCAACCGATCGTGCGGCTTGAGTCCATCGTCGATTGCGATCCAATCCTGCGGGTGTTGATAGTTCCGGGTCGTCGTACACCATCATCACGACCAAGTTGCCGCCAAAGGTCTGCTGCAATGATTGGTAGTTCAGAAGCGAGGGATCATCATCGGCGAACAAGGACGCCAAAGACCGATCCATCGTCAATTGCGAACTGACAAAAGAAAGTGGCGGAAACGAAAGCAAACCGCACAGCAGTCCCACCCATCGCCACCGGATGAGCCAGGCCGCAAGCCCGGGGACAATACGCCCTATCACGGTTTCGATTCCCCGCTCACGACTCCGATTTGCTGTGCGGGGTGGCGACCGAAGTCCCATCGCGGTCGTCGACAGGAGAGGAAGTCAGTTCATTGCTTGATGCCAATTCGTGCTGAAACGAATGCATCATCAGCATGATCGCGCCGGTCACCAGGAGTGAATCGGCAATATTAAAGTTCGGCCATCGCCACTGGTCGGATGCTTGCCAAAGAATCCAATCTCGCACGCCGGTTTGCCATTGATCGGGATAGCCCGGCTGCCACCAGATTCCGAGGCGGTCATAAAGATTGCCGGCGATGCCACCCATCACAAAGCCCATCGCGACCGTGAGCCATTTGGACGATGCGGCTTCGAAAAAGAAGAGCCAGATGACCACGCCGATGGCCGCCAAGACCGACAGGGCGGCAAACAACCAGCCTTTACCGGCACCAATGCCAAAGACCGCCCCAATATTGACCGCGGTTTGAATGCCAAAGTAGCCGTCGATCACCCAGTAAATATCACGGCTTCCCGGCAGGCCCCGCCACTGAAACACCGCATGCTTGGTCCACAAATCAGCACCACCACCGAGTATCGCCAGCACGGCAAACAGCACCCCCCGACGAAACCGAACGGTTTGGAATTCCATGTTGACGTTTTGGCACTCGCAATGGCAAAGATAGCTGTGAAAACAACGGTTTGGTTTAATATCAGCAAAGCGGGCTGGCTGTCGACATGTGTGCCCGTTTTGCAATCGCCCTCCAGCACGGTAAATTCGACGCCGTCGGGGCGTTTCGACGACTTGCTATCTCTTGAATTCCGGCTCCTAGATTCCACTCCCAACGCGACCCGCACCCGCCACCAAACCCCATGCTGCAGCTGCTACGAAAACACAACGCATCGCAGACGGATTTGGCATTTCAGCGATGCATCAACCCACGCTGCGGCGCCACCTACGAGGCCTTGAGCATTCGAACGGCCTGCGATCAGTGCGGCGATCTGCTGGACATCGCCTACGATTGGGAGCGGGCCGCAGTCCCATCGCGGCTTTCTGATTTCGAAG
The DNA here is from genome assembly GCA_039028015.1 of Planctomycetota bacterium. Lineage (GTDB taxonomy): Bacteria > Planctomycetota > Planctomycetia > Pirellulales > Pirellulaceae > Rhodopirellula. The sequence goes on along the minus strand of JBCCJB010000021.1, from coordinate 10,735 downwards.
CCATGTGGTCCCAGCGGACCAATCCAATTCGATTCAGCGGCGTGTGGCGGTTTCATGAGTTGCTGCCCTTTGCCCCTCACGACAAGATCGTCACGGTCGGTGAGGGTCAGACGTTACTGCAGCAAACCGACATTGTCGGTCGATTCGTTGGTAGCGAACCAGGCTGCTTGCACTTGCAATACGAGGGGATGAATCCTTCAGGCAGTTTCAAGGACAATGGCATGTGTGCGGCGATGACGCATGCCAACATGATGGAAGCCAAGCGAGCCGCATGTGCCAGCACGGGCAACACGTCCGCATCGCTGGCGATGTACTGCAGTGCGACGCAATTAATGCGAGCGATCATCTTCATCGGCAGTGGCAAAATCAGCTATGGCAAGTTGAGTCAAGCGCTTGATTACGGAGCGTTGACGGTCCAGATTCAAGGTGATTTTGATGATGCAATGATTCGCGTTCGCGAGGTTGCCAAGGAGCTGGGGATTTATTTGGTCAACAGCGTCAATCCATTTCGTTTGGAAGGCCAGAAAACCGTCATGTATCGCGTCTTAGAGGCGCTCCGCTGGGAGGTGCCCGACTGGATCGTGGTTCCCGGCGGCAACCTGGGTAACAGCAGCGCGTTTGGTAAGGCGTTTTTGGAGCTCAAAGAACACGGCTTGATCGATCGGTTGCCCCGGCTAGCTGTCATCAATGCGGCGGGCGCCGACACGCTGTATGAGCTTTATGATCAGCGGGGTGTTCGTTGGCTCAATGGCGAGCTTTCGATGGAGCCGATCCATGATTACAACAACCACATGGATCGCGAGAGCATTCGCGCCGATACCATTGCCAGTGCGATCGAAATCAATCGCCCGGTGAATTTGAAAAAGTGCTTGCGTGCCTTGCAATTGATGGATGGCGTTGTTCGCGAGGTCAGTGATCAAGATATCTTGAACGCGAAGGCAATGATTGGTGCCGGTGGCTTCGGATGCGAACCGGCGTCGGCGGCAAGCGTCGCGGGTGCCAAGCTGTTGCGCGAGCAAGGCGTGATCGCACCATCGGACCGAGTCGTTTGCGTGCTAACGGGTCATGAGCTTAAAGACCCAACGGCAACGGTGGCTTATCACAGCAGCGATAAAGACACGTTTGAGAAAACGCTGGGGAGTCGCGGTGTGACGGAAGCTCCATTTGCCAACCGTGCCGTCGTTGTGCCCAATGAATTACCCGAGATCATTGCGGCAATCGAAGCGAACTCGTGAGCCAGATCATTCGTGTTGAACCGGTCGCAAAGCTCAATCTCTTTCTTGAAATTCCCGGCCGTCGCCACGACGGCTATCACGATATTGATACGGTCATGGTGCCGATCAATTGGCGTGACACGCTGACGCTGCGCCGCAGCGATGTGCCCGGTATCGATCTGCAAGTTCACTGCACCGAAAGCATTCCCAACGATCATCGGAATCTGGTCAGTCAGGCACTGCAGGGCGTCAACGAACGATTGGAACTGCAAAACGGTTGGCGGGCGGATCTGACAAAAGTCATTCCAAGTGGAGCGGGCTTGGGTGGTGCCAGCAGCAACGCGGCCTCGGCGATTCGGGCCGCGCTAACTTGGTTGACACGATATGACACCCGATTTGCATCGGCAGAGCTGTTGGGGCCAGAAAAAATGAAAAATCTTTGGCACCCGCTTGCGGCCGCCATTGGAAGCGATGTGCCGTTCTTTTTGGATGCCGCCGACGCCGCGCGTGCAACCGGTCGCGGTGAAACTCTGCAGCCAATTCGTATGGCGGGGCCGCTGCATTTTGTCGTGATTTACCCCCCCGAATGCGTTTCGACCGCGTTGGTGTATGACCGTTTGGGCTTGGCACCCGGTGAGCCATTGTCCGCAACAGATGCTCGAACCAGCGATGCGATGATCGCAGCAATGCGGGGTGACGGAGCGTCCACGATCGCAGATGAGCTTCACAATCGGTTGCAATCGGTCACTCGCGGTCTTTCTTCGCGTATCGATCAAGCGCTACAATTGCTGCTTGCAGCTGGGTTGCCGTCGGCCATGATGACCGGCAGCGGTTCGGCGTGCTTTGCGTTGGCTCAATCCGTTTCGCACGCGGGGGCCGCCGCGGACCAGCTGGCCCGGTTGGTTTCAGACGTCAAGGATTTGCAGGGAGCTTTGATTCGACCGGCATCCACCTGTTCATTGCCGGCTGATATCTTCAACGCATAGGGGACGACGGTGGAGATTACCGAGATTCGCATCAAATTGATGGAAGGATCGGAGGACCGCTTGCGGGCGTTCTGCTCGATCACGGTGGACCAGTGTTTTGTGATTCGAGATCTCAAAATCATTGACGGCACGCATGGTCCGTTTGTTGCGATGCCCAGTCGCAAGCTGACCGGGCATTGCGGACGTTGTGGCCAAAAAAACCATCTTCGTGCGACGTTCTGCAATGGTTGCGGCGCCAAGCTCACGGGACTTTCAAGCGGAAACGAGCCGCCCCAGAAACTGTACGCAGACGTGGCCCATCCGATTAACAGCCAATGTCGCGAGATGATCCAAGACGCGGTGATCACCGAATTTGAGGCGGAGCTTAATCGCTCACAGCAGCCCGGTTATCGATCTCGTTACGACGATGACTTTGATGCCGGCGACTATGACGAGTCGGATTACCACGACGCATCCAAACCACCGGCCAGTTCCGTCACGTCGGATGCGGAATCAAACCAAGTCGCGAATGATGGGTTCGGTGCGGGCGTTTTGGACGACGTTGTTCCCGATCCCATTAGGCGAACGGTCAATCACAACACAGTGGCCCGAGGTGATCGTGCACCTGCACACCCAACGGTGCCAAAACCGCATTTCAAGGATCGTCGCGATGGCGGTCGAAGTGGCACGGCGTCAACGCATTCGCCATCGGGGCAAGGTGCTGCCGGTCGCTCCCATCATGAGTCCGATGAGCGGTCGGCCGATGGTGACAACGACAGCTTCGGCGCGGGTATCTTTGACTGATCACGCGTATCGTCGATTGACGACAGGCACCTTTGATTCATAGCAACTGAGATGGCAGCACGTCCCCAGATCGGCATCTCCATCATGTTGTTGATGATGGTCGTGTTTGCTTCTTTAATGGCTGGCTTGATTTACGCGGCTCGGATACCTGAGGTCCAAGAGGATTGGGCCATGCTGTGGGGCACAACCGCCAATGTGGATCGAACTCGGCGGACACCGCAGATTCTGTTCATCTTTTTTACCGTGACGTCGCCGCTTTTGCTCGCGCTGCTGATGTCGACGTTTGTTGCGATTTGGAAAGTGATCGTGAGACGTTGAGTTGGTCCCGTCGTAAGCGATCAAAGTCGAACCGCGAACATCGTCAGGCGTTTGCCGATTCGGAATTCCGAGCTGAAGTGGGGGCTGACCAGTGGAGTGAGCACCGCTGGGAGTCGTTTGTCGATAGCTTGAGCGTTCGGCATCAAGCGGTTCGGCGATATCGACGTGATCACAATCCTGAACGGCTCGATGGTCAGCCCGTTGCCTGGTATCCGTCGGCCAGACGTGACGAACCGAATGGGAATACGCCGGCTTCGCGCACGCTTGAATACGCGTCGGGTCAGTTTTACCTGCAAGATGCGGGTTCCTTGCTGGCGCTGGCGGCATGCTTGGGCGATCACAATTCAATCAACGGTCAAATCGTGTGCGACTTATGTGCTGCGCCGGGTGGCAAAGCCTCCGGACTGCTTGAAGCCGTTGGCACAACAGGTTTTGTCCTGGCGTGTGAGCCAATCGCTTCGCGGATCGCTCCACTGGCCACCAACTTGGCACGCACGGGGTCAGGGCGATATGCGATAGGTCATGAAGATCCAGAGACGATCGCGGCAATCGTCCCGGGCTGTTTTGATCTGGTGCTTGTCGACGCACCTTGCAGTGGACAAGCGATGATGGGACGTGGCAAACAATCGGTTGGTGCCGCGTCGAAGCGCAGCATCGCCCTGAACGCCGCACGACAACGTCGTATTCTGGATGCGGCCGCCAAGCTTGTTCGACCGGGTGGACGATTGGTTTACAGCACGTGCACGTTTGGTATCAGCGAAAACGAATCGCAGATCCGACATCTGATCGAATCCGGACCGTGGCAGCCCGATCCGGTCGCCGCCTTGGAAGCCTATCAAACGTCCGGCATGCCGGGTTGCTATCGACTCTGGCCCCATGAGCATGATTGTGCCGGTGCGTTTGCGGCGTCACTGATCAAGGCGAAGGGACCTGTTTCGACAAGCCGAAGTGAAACGTTGACCTCCGAGTCACAACAAACCGAGCCGAATCGATCCATGCCATCGAGTTCGACAGTTCGTCCATGGAAGTATCGAGATGGATCCTTGCCTGATTCGCATCGCCCTTCGCCGGAAGCACGTCAAGCGATGCGAGACGTCTTTGGAGATGTCGGTTCGGAGACCCTAATCGTCCAGCGAGACTGGGTTATCGATGCGATGGTGAACGATCATCCTCCTTGGCTCGCGCAATTGCCCGTCCAAGGGCCCGAGTGTTTGCACCGAACCGGTCAAACATGGCGACCCTCTCATGCTGCCGCTTTGCGGCGTGATGCCCTGGCTTGCTCGCAACGACTCTCGCTTGATGACACGCAAGCCGCGGCCTACATGTGCGGGGAGACAATCACGGCGGCGTTGCTGGCGGGAATGACCGGCTGGTGTGTTGTGACGTGGCGCGATCGACCGCTGGGATGGATCAAATCCGATGGTCGTGTCGGCAAAAACCATTTGCCGGGACATGTCCGCTATCGCTGACGAATCATTTGATGCAGCAAGCGATAAAGTTCAAGTCGTTCGCAACCCTCTTCAATGGCTCGATGGTCAGCAAGCTGTTTGGCGATGACATCGCCGGAGACACCGCGAATTCGAAGTTGTTCTCGGACCTGCGGCCACGTAGGTAACCAAACCATCGATTCCGTTAGATGCTCCAGCGACCGCGAACGTCGCAGAAAGTGTTTCATCTCGAGAATGAAATACGTTCGCCCGCCGAAGGGGGATGCGTGCTTGATTAGATGCTCACGATCCCAAACAAAGTGACCGACGGCGGGTGCCCACATCAGCCCATCAGCTTTGAGCGTGTGGGCGAGTTCGACTTCTTCATCGGTGAACATCAGGGCTTTTTCTTGATGATGCCTTTCTTTTTGGCCGTCTTGGTCGCTGTTTTTTTCTTTGCAGTTTTGTTCTTAGCTGCCTTCTTTTTGGACGCTTTTTTCTTGGCTTTCGTTTTCTTCTTGCTGGGACCTTTGGCGGCTCGCTCAGCTAGAAGATCGAGTGCTGATTCAAAGGTAATCTCTTTTGGATCGGTGCCTTTGGGCAATGATGCGTTGGTTTCGCCATCAGTCGTGTAGGGTCCGTAGCGACCTTCCAAAACTTTGACTTCCTGATCGGTCACCGGTGATTTGGCTTCAAATACCTTGATGGGTTCTTTGGGTGCCGCTCGACCGCGTGTCTTTGGCTGCTTGAGCAATTCGATTGCTTCGTCAAAGGTGACTTGAAGGGGCGAGACACCGGCGGGCAACGAACGCGTTTCTTTTTCGCATTTGATGTAGGGTCCATACCGGCCGTCATGAGCCTCGACTGGCTCGCCATTTTCCGGGTGCTTGCCGAGCGTTCGCGGCAGCGAAAGCAAATCGCAGGCTATTTCAAAGGTTAAGTCCTCGACCTGCATGCCCCGGAGCAACGACTTGTTTTTCTTATCGGGGTCATCCGGTTCACCCAGCTGCACATAGGGACCGAAACGACCGACTTTGATGTAGATGGGTTTGCCGGTCTCCGGATGAACGCCCAACGGTTCATCCTCGCGTGAAGCCGACTCGAACAACTCCATCGCTTTGGCAAGATCCATTTCATCGGGAGCCAAGCCTTCGGGAATCGGTGCGCGACGCTCACCTTGTTCCAGAAAGGGTCCGTACTTGCCAACGCGAACAAAGACTTCTTCACGCTCGGGACCTTCCGTTGGACTTCCCAACGAGAACTTGGCACTCACCCTAGGATCGATTTCTTCGACCTTGCTATCAAGCCGTGGTTTCAAGCCGATGGCCTTGCGATCCATCGTTTCGGGAACTTGTCTCTCGGCACCATCACCGAAATAGAATTTCTGCAGGTATTCCAACGCCTCCGCTTCCCGACGGCTAATGGTGTCAAGAAACTCTTCCATCTCAGCGGTGAAGTCGTAATCGACCAGCGTGTCAAAATGCGTTTCGAGCAAACGAATCACGCTGAAGGCGGTCCAACTTGGGACCAGCGCCGATCCCTTCTTATAGACGTAGTCGCGTTTTTGGATGGTATCGATGATGGAGGCGTACGTACTCGGTCGCCCGATTCCTTTTTCCTCGAGCGTTCGCGTCAGTGCCGCCTCGCTGTAACGCGCTGGCGGCTGCGTTGTGTGGCTTTTGGGGTCCATCGTCGATACGGTCAACCGATCAGACTCGCTGACCGGAGGTAGCAAACGTTCCTTATCGGCTAGCTCGGCATCCGGATCGTCACTGCCTTCGACGTACGCTCGCAAAAAACCCTCAAACAGAATGCTGGTTCCCGAAGCGGTGAAGGTGGTGCCACCACCTTCGATTGTGACGCTGATCCGTTGTTTTTTTGCGTCCGCCATTTGGCAGGCAATGGTTCGTTTCCAAATCAACTCGAACAGGCGATATTGATCTCGTTCGAGCTCGCCTTGAACAGCCGAGGGAACGCGGAATGGGGTACCAGCGGGTCGGATCGCCTCGTGGGCTTCCTGTGCGTTCTTAACTTTGCCTTTGTATTCTCGAATGCTGGGGTGCAGGAACTTCTCGCCGTATTCACTGCTCACCAAATCGCGGGCCGCGTTGACGGCTTCTTTCGACAACGTCGTCGAGTCGGTTCGCATGTAGGTGATGTAACCATTTTCATACAAACGCTGTGCCGCCTGCATGCAGCGGCGCGCGGTGAACCCAAGTTTCCGGTTGGCTTCTTGTTGCAGCGTGCTGGTGGTAAATGGCGCTCGAGGCCGTTCGGTAAACGGTTTGACTTCAACCTTGGTGACCGTGAACGTTTCCCCGGAAAGCTTGGCGAGGAGCTCTTTGGCTGCGGCCTCATCAAGTTGCAATAGCTTTTCGTTGGTCAGCTTTCCCGTGTCAGGATCAAAATCCTTGCCCGAAGGTATCTTGCGTCCTTCCACGGTGTTGAGCGTGGCGGGCAGGGAGTCGCCGTCAGCGGTCGCGAAGATGGCTTCCAGATCCCAGTAGGTGGCATCGACAAATGCCATTCGCTCACGTTCACGCTGGACGATCAATCGAACGGCAACTGACTGGACGCGGCCCGCCGATAAGCCTCGACCGACCTTCTTCCACAACAGTTGCGACACGTCATAGCCGTAAAGCCGGTCCAGAATTCGCCGCGTTTCCTGAGCCTGTACCAGCCCGTCGTCGATTTCACGTGGCGTCGCCAGCGCATGCTCGATGGCGTCCTTGGTGATCTCATGAAAGACCAATCGATGGACGGGTACCTTGGGCTTGAGCAATTGATGCAGGTGCCAACTGATCGCTTCGCCTTCACGATCTTCGTCGGTCGCCAGATACAGGCTATCCGCATCTTTCAATGCATCCTTGAGTTTCTTGACCTGCTTTTTCTTTTCATCGGGAACGATGTAGACGGGTTCGAAATCGTTCTCGACGTTGACGCCCAGGTAAGCCCAAGGTTCTTTCTTGAACTTTTCGGGCATCTCCTTGGCCCCGCCGGGCAAATCTCGCACGTGACCGACACTTGCTTCGACCTGATACCCGTTACCCAAGAACTTGGAAATCGTGCGGGCTTTGGCGGGCGATTCGACAATCACCAAACGTTTGCTGGTCGATTTGGCCATGAACGAAACAGGAAATGGGAAAGTCGGGAGAGGTGGAGACACAAACGAGTTTCGCGTTGTGACGGAAACCCGCCTCAGCGTCAACAGGATGACGTGATCGTCCGTGTTCGCTGCAAATGCGTTTGCAGGAAACGCCGCAGCCTTCCGCTGCTGGCTTGATCGGTATCGGTCAAATGCAACGTCAGCCGCACACTTTCCGCATCCGACAAGTCCACAAACCCACTCTCGCCGCCGCCCCCAATCACGTCCAATGCCAGCAATTGGTCGACATCAATGGCCGCCTTGGGACCCCGTAAATGCAGTCGCACATGCTCGGGCGTCTTGGTTTCCAGTTCCGCCCAAGCGGGACCGTTGGGCATTTGGGCGTCAGGCTCCAAGCGAATCGCCACACGATCGGGCGTGGGAAAATCAAGCGACTCGTCGCCCGCAATTCCCGATAGCAGTTCCAACATGCGATTGACCAATTCCAGTGACCACGATGGCGTTTGTCCCGCCGGAAATCCCTGGTCGAGTGTGTGCCAGCGGCGGCCGAGTGCTTGCCACGGCTCCGACGCTGCCGCATCGTTATTGATGGTGGCTGGCTGACCGACGAATTGCGAATGATCACCATCGATCACGCGTTTTAGGAATGGCGCCGTTGCTGAAACCATTGCGGCTGTTTGGTCAGCGGTTGCCGCCAAGTCATCGGGCGTTCCCTCAAACACAATGCGACCACCCCGGGCGCCCGCTTCGGGTCCAATATCAATTACCCAATCGGCGCACTTGATCACGTCGAGATTGTGCTCAATCACGATGACGGAGTTACCCAATTCGACCAAACGCTGCATCACATCGAGCAGTTTTTCGATGTCCCCAAAATGCAGCCCGGTGGTGGGTTCGTCTAGCAAGTACAGCGTGTGTCCGGTCGAGGGCCGGGCGAGTTCAGCAGCAAGCTTGACCCGCTGCGCTTCACCGCCTGAAAGCGTTGGTGCTGATTGGCCAAGGGTGATGTAATCCAAGCCAACATCGCAAAGCGTTTTGACGACTCGCAAAATCGGCGGCCGATCGGCAAACAAGGTGACGGCTTCGCGACATGACATTTCCAGCACGTCAGCAATGCTGCGTCCGTGATACTTCACCTCCAGCACATCTTCGTTGTAGCGACGTGATTGGCAGTCATCGCACGGCACCCAGACATCAGGCAGAAAATGCATCTCGATCTTGCGCTGCCCGCTGCCCTCGCAGGATTCGCATCGTCCGCCGGACACGTTGAAGCTAAATGTTCGCGGCGTAAATCGACGTTCGGCGGCCTCTGGAATTTGTGCGAACAAGGTGCGAATCGCATCAAACACGCCGGTGTAAGTGGCCGGATTGCTGCTGGGTGAATTACCCAGCGGTGACTGATCAACCCGAATCACTTTGTTGATGTACCGCAACCCATCGATTGCTTCATGACGACCGGGGCGAACGCGTGCTCGGTGGAGTCGACGGGCAAGCGCTGGATACAAGATGTCATTGATCAATGAACTCTTGCCGCTGCCACTGGGTCCCGTCACCGCCGTCATCACACCCAGCGGAATCGACACGTCGATGTTTTGCAAGTTGTTCTCGCAAGCGCCGCGGATATGAAGCATTTCAACCATGGGTTTCCCCGACGCACTCCATACAGGTCGTCGTCCCGGTGGCATTTCGATTTCTTTTCGACCATCGAGATAGCCCGCCGTAATCGAATCTTCGCCGGGTTGCACATCGGTGGGCGGTCCCGAAGCCACAATCCGACCACCATGCACGCCCGCCTGAGGTCCAAAATCACACAGGTGATCGCTGCCAGCAATCACATCATGATCATGTTCGACGACCAGCAAGGTATTGCCGAGGTCCCGCAGCCGATGCATGGCTGCCAAGAGGCGTTGGTTGTCACGCGGATGGAGTCCAACGGTGGGTTCGTCCAACACATAGAGCACGCCACACAGGCCGCTGCCAAGCTGGGATGCCAATCGAATTCGTTGTGATTCGCCGCCGGACAGCGTTGCGGCTCCGCGGTGGAGCGTGAGGTAGGCCAAGCCAACGTCGCTCAGGAATCGCAGACGCGATCGAATCTCGTTGATCAATTCGCCAGCGATCTTTTGCTCGCGTTGATCGAGCTGCCATTGGTCAGCGACATCGGCCAATCGGTCCAGTGGCATCGCCACCAGATCACCGATCGTCCAACTTCGAAATTGCACCGCCGCGGAATCATCGCGCAAGCGTGAGCCACCACATTGTGAGCAATCGATTTCGGCGACGAACTGTTCCAACTTTCCACGAAGCCCTGGCGTCAACCGCGCTGCTTCCTCGAGCGCCGGGTAAAAGCCTTTGAACTGATAGCGAAACAGAATGCCGTCTCCCGCACTGCCAAATTCATTGGGGTCATCCTGTTTGGATAACGCGGTTGGTTTGGTATCGGCTTGCCGGACTTCAATCCATCGATCGGCAGTGCCGTGAAATAGGATTCGTTTGTGACTGGCGGTCAATTCGTCCAGCGGAACATCGACGGGCACTCCGGTCACTCGTGAGAATGCGTGCCACATCCAAACGCTGACGCGATGCTCCACGCTTGGCCACAACAATGCACCTCCGTCGAGCAACGTTTGCTGCGATCCGCCAAGCAGTGCCGCGGGATTCGTTCCGGTTTGCGTGCCCAGACCTTCGCAACCATCGCACCAGCCCACGGATGAATTGAACGAAAAATGATGCGGTGTCCGGGGATCGAAGGATCGATCGCACGAACTGCAAACGAGGTGTTGGCTGTGACGAATTACCCGCCAATCTTTCTCATCGCGATCAGCGTCCGCCAGAGCGACATCAAGAACGCCAACTCCCAATGAAAGTGCTTGCTCGACGCTATCACTGACGCGCGAAAGC
>JBCCJB010000020.1:0-20664 GCA_039028015.1 Planctomycetota bacterium | reverse complement strand
GTGGCGGCATCCTTTCATAGGGATCGTCTGATGTGATCCGTTGAAACAAAATCGATGCTTCCGGATCGTTTGGTTCAATGACCCAGCCTTCCGGCGGAAGCACTTGATCGGCGTAGACAAACGAAATATCAGCGGCAGCCTGAACACCTCCGTGACAGGAAGTGCAGTGCTGGGTCAGGATCGGTCGAATATCTTCGTTGAATCGTACCCGCGTCGTTGGCGGATCGGGATTCGGCGACACCGCGTGAGACGATGCGGCCGCAACGAGACCGATCGAGCCGATGGAAAGACAAACCAACCGGCTCCACACCCATCGAACCGCAAACGATTGACGTGACCCAAACGGCTGACGCGATCGGTACGGTACGCTGGCGGGAAAACGCATCGCTCTATGATAACCGAACGTCGATTATCGAAAGCTACGATGGGCTAACCAACTTGCGAAACGCGGCGATTAGGCGCTGCGTGATCGGGCCCGGCTTTCCATCGCCAATGGAGCGACCGTCCAACTTGACCGCCGGGATGATCTCCGCGGCACTTCCGGTCAGGAAACACTCATCGGCGACAAAAATATCGTGACGCGTCATCGTTTCCTCAGCCACGTCGAGACCTTCTTTTCTGGCCAAATCCAATACCGCATTGCGGGTGATGCCTTCCAAGATGCCAGCATCAATCGGTGGCGTGATCAACCGATCTCGGCGAACAATGAAAATATTGTCAACGGTGCACTCCGCGACTTCACCACTGACGTTCAACATCACCGCTTCGATGCAACCCGCACGCATCGCTTCGATCTTGGCCATGATGTTGTTGAGATAGTTCAACGACTTAATGCGCGGTGACAGTGCGGCCGGATGATTCCGAATCGTTGATGCTGTGACGAGATCAAGTCCCTCAGCATAGAACTTTTCCGGATAAAGCGAGATCGTGTCTGCGATGATGATGACTTGCGGGTTTTCGCAGACAAACGGGTTCAACCCGAGTTGATTGCCACCTCGAGTCACGATCAATCGAATGTAACCATCGGCAAGTTTGTTCTTGGCCACAGTGCCATTGGTCGCATCTCGCATCGCATCATGCGGCATCGGAATGTCCAGTGCGATCGCGCGAGCGGACTCGTACAACCGCGTCAGATGATCTTCGAGTGCGAAGACCTTTCCGCCGTAGATGCGCATGCCCTCAAAGACACCGTCTCCATATAACAAGCCATGGTCGTACACGCTGATCTTGGCGTCGTCGCGAGAAAAGTACTCGCCATTGATATAGATCGATTGGCTCATTTCCGAACAGATTCCTTAATCCACCGACGCGCTGGTGACCGCTGCGACCACATCGGCGTCAAAATAGTTGATCGACATGCCCGCATCGACCACCACCGACTGTGCCGTAATGCCGCTACTGCGTGGCGAAAGTAGAAACGCAACCGTTGAGGCGACTTCCTCGGTTTGAACGGCTTGGCCGCGTGGAATCACCTTCTCCGCGTAGAGATAGGAATCGACGTAGCCAGGGATGCCCGCCGATGCACTTGTTTTCAGCAGCCCCGCAGCAACGGCGTTGAATCGCACACGGCTAAATTTACTGAAACTCTTCGTGAGAAAAGCCAATGAGGATTCTAAGGCTGCCTTGATCGGTGCCATGAACCCATAACTCTCACTTGCCATCCGAGTGGTGCTAATTCCGATGGTGACGACCGACGCATCGACGGCGAGCCGATCGCGTAATGCGTTACAGACCGCGACCAACGAAAACGCGCTGATGTTCATGGCCTGCAAGAATTGAGTCTGGGTGGTTTGGTGAAACGGTCGAATGCCATCGGGATAGTCCGCGAACGCGATGCTATGGACGATCCCCGCTAGGGTGATGTCTTCGTTTGCTATTAGGTTCGCCAACCGGTCGATCTCTTCTTGCTGTTCGACATCGCACACGATGACACGTCGATCGCGCAATAGCTTGGCGGTGCTTTCCCGACGGGTTTCGCTGCGAACCGTATAAATCACCGTTCCACCGGCCGACTCGATCATCTGCGCCGTCTTCCACGCCACGCTTTTACGGTTGGCGACCCCCATGACCAAAAAGGTCTTGCCCGCTAGCCCCAAAAAGTCGAATGCCGAAACACTCGATTCAGGGATGGCCTCACCCAATGCGGCATTCTCCTCGGCCAATGGTTGGGTCACGAGGCGCTGTCGCGGGGACTGGTGATGCTGCAAGCAAATTCCAAACGTGTGGTCGTTTTGCCATCCAACAGCATTTTCCCGCTCAAAAAGAACGCATTGGCGAGACGCTCCTTGAGCGTCACATGAATCTCCACGGTGTCGCCCGGTCGCACCATGTTCTTGAATTTCACGCTATCCATTCGAGTTGCCACCGGAACAAACGCTCCGACCTCTGGCGTGTGATCTCGCAGCAAGATCGCCCCCGCCTGCAAACAGCACTCACACTGGATCACACCTGGCACAAGCGGATAATCGGGAAAGTGCCCCTGCACAAAGAAGTCCGTTTCGCAAAACGTTTTTCGCGCGTGGATGGTGTTCGTGGTCAGCTCAACCACTTCATCAAGTAACCGCATCGGTGGGCGATGCGGAATCATCGCTTCGATCTCGGAGGGACCAAGCGAGCGCGATGTGGACGGATCAGTCGACGTTGGGTTAGACATCGCCGTATCAAACGTCTTGATCAGGTGGAAGTCAATGGCAGGGCGGATGCCCACGACAGGGTCTTGAGCCAAGTGCATCGACACCACTTGGCATGATCTCGTCCAACGACCAGATCGCTCACGTTGCCCATCAAGACGCGTCATCGGCGATCTGGCACAAAAGACGCTTTTCCGTGGAAATAAAAAACGCCGGCGGCGATCGCTCGCAGCCGGCGTGATCAAGCTTCAATTTGATTGGTGCCGCTTAGCAGCCGCAACCACATCCGGCGTCGCTACCGCAACCTGCCGAAGCAGCTGGCACCGCGTCACCGCAGCCACCACTAACGGGAACTTCGACGGTTTGCTCGACCATGATGGTCTTGGTCACTTCGACTTCCTTTTCAACTTCAGTCGGAACGCAAACGGTGTAGGTTTCCGTCTTCGTTTCAGCGACTTGTTCCATGATCGTGACCTCGTAAGGGACTTCTTCCGTCACGGTGTCACACTCGATGACCGTGTACTCACGAGTCTTTTCTTCAGGAACCATCACCGTGACCGTTCGCTCACGCTCTTCGGTCGTCATGGTGGTTTGAGGCACCATGCGTGTGCGAGTTTCGGTGCGGCACTTGCGCACTTGATACTCTTCGGTGCGAACTTCGTCACGGCACTTGCGAACGGCAACCTGACGGGTACGTGCTTCTTGACGTGTGCGACGGACAGGAACCATTTTGGTTCGAGTTTCCGTGCGGCACTTGTTCACGTCGACCATGCGAGTCTTGGTTTCCTTGCGATACTTCGTGACCGATACGGGTCGAGTCCGTGTTTCGCAGCGAGTCTTGGTGACCTCATAGGTGTAAGGCTCTTCAACTTCTTGCGTTTCATAACACGTGTAGGGCACCTCTTCGGTGACCACATTGGGAACCCAAACCTTTTTGGTCACCGTCGTCGTGCCGCAGCCACCGCAATCGTCGCCGCAGGCCGATGCACAGGGATCACATGCACAGGGATCACATGATCCACAACCACCACAGGACGATGCGCCACAACCGCTGGACGCGGGTACTTCTTCGGTGACGCACTGGTAGCTGCCGAGGTCCTTGGTCACGGTGCGTGTCTTTTCAACCGCAACGCGTTGGCAAACCGTTTTGGTTCCCGTCATCGTTTCGGTGTAAGGCACGCTGACGGTGTAGGACTCTTCAGTCGTTTCGGTGTAAGGCACGCAAACGGTGTAGGTTTGCTCAATCTGTTCGGTGTAGGGCACGCGAACTTGGTAGCTCTTCTCAACCTGCTCCGTATAAGGAACGCAAACCGTGTAGGTCACATCCTTCATTTCCGTGTAGGGCACCTTCACGGTGTATTCACGGGTCGCCGCTTCCATGTACGGCACTTGAACCGTGTAGGATTCTTCGACTTCCGTCGTGACGGGGACCTGAACCGAGTAGGTCTCAGTCTTTTCCGACGGCACCATCACGGTGTACGTTTCAGTCTTGACAACTTCACGTGGAACTTGCTTCGTCAACGTGCGTGTTCGTGTTTCAGTGCGAGGCACGCACTTCATCACGGTGACATCGCGCGTTCGCGTTTCTTCTTGCATCACGGTCTCGGTGACCATTTGCATTTCGGTCACTTGTTGAGGGACCATAACAGTCTTCGTTGTCATGGCGGGGCCGCAGCCTGTGTCGGCAACGACGCCATCAGCTGCAGCTGAGCTCACAACAGTCGACTCCGCACAACCGCCACAAGCGGGCGCGGGTGCCGCATCACCACAGCAATCGGCAAATGCCGGGCTGGTCGCGGCAGCAACGACCATGGCGGCCGTCATCTGGGCAAAAAGCTTCTTCACGGGTACTTCCTCTCGAGGTGCACAAAGTTCGACTGGAAGCGTTCCAGTCGACAATCAAACGTTTCAAAGCAACGCTAGTTCGCGGACGGGCCCCCGCCAGAAAGAATTGCTCCGGCACTCAAAGGAACGAGCCAGCCAATCAATCAAGTGGACTTTGACGATTGTGACGAAACGTGATGGGAAAGATCCAGTTCGTCCACGTCGATCGTCTTTTGGCGACGCGGTGCGTGATCCGGATCATCGCTTTCGTGTCGTGACGCCACGGGCCGCACGCGATAGGCCAACCCGTGAATCATCTGGGTGACGCTGTTGGACGGGGCCGCTGATGGCGATGGCTGAAATGGAATCATGACTCTACCCGCTTCAATCAAGATGATGGTGACGGCAATTCCCCTGCGCAGTCAATTGTTCTGCGCAGTCGCTTGTTAAAAAGCAACTACCGATGACTTGATATGCGACCCACCCCAAACGAGTTTTCGTCATTGTCTCTCGTCGCGAGCCATAAAACGCGCCGATGATCAAATCGCATTGCCGGCCCAATCGGGTTTACGACGATCAAATCAGAAGTAGGACAACGAAACGCGTCATCGGATTATTCGACATCGCGAAATTCACCCGCTGTCGATGAGGCCAACTCCCGCAGGAACATCTTCGTTGGCCCTGAGACGCCAATGCCGATGGTGTGAAAACGCAGATGGCGATATCGGTTTTTGGCAGCGACATCAGCCACGATCGCGGCAGGCTGCTTCAGCTTTCCCTCAGTCGGTTGTCCATCGGTCAATACAAAGACCGTTTCCAGCGAGGAGTCATAATCGAACGCAGCCAGACAAGCGCCGTGCGTGTTGGTTCGTGAACCGGGCGTCAGTCGCTGGACAAATGTGACAGCTTCACGCTTGTTCATTTCGGTGGCGGGCTGCAAATCGCTGCGCCATGGCGTAATGACGGTGTCATAAATCAAAATGGAGAACTCGGCGTTTGAGTCCAGGCTAATGATGGCTTGAATTAGCTCCGCTTTCGCACTCTCAAGTTTGGTCGCCGATCCGGAACCTTTGCCCATGCTGCCACTACGATCGATCACAAACAGCATTCGCATGGCCGTCAAGTCGATGCCGTAGTACTGTTTTGGCGAAGCGAGGCGCGGACGCTGAGCGTTTGACTCGGATCGGTAATCCACCGTCTCAACAAGCCGTGGCGATGAATCGGTCGACATCGCCTGTGATTTGGATTCCGATGCGGTGCGGTCATCGATTGCCGATGACTCATCACCAACTGAGAGGAGCGGACCTTTGACAGAGTTTGCGTTCGCTGGTTTTTCCGCATTTGGCAACCACAGATCTTCAAATGCCACAGGCTCGGCTTCGTTGCTGACCTCGGTTGTCGCGTTGATTGATTGAGCTTCACTATCAGACGCATCCAACGTCACCAGTTGAGCCGCAATCTCGTGTCGCAATTGACCATCAAGCTGTGTTTGCAGCTCCCGCAACGCGGCAACGCAATCGCGATTGCCAATCCGAACGAGAGCCCGTATCAGACTGAATCGATAACCGTAATGCGTGCGAAACTCGGCTCGCGAGATCTGAGCCTTGATGGCATCAACGCCGTCTTGGCGACGCTGTTGTCCGAGCTCGTCGATTGCAATTTGCGAGCACAAACGATGTTCGTGGTCAGCCGCCGTTGCTAAGAAGTCGGCCGCGTCGGGCCAAGGAAACTCAGCAATCATTGCCCACCAAACCGGCAAGCTTGATGGCAACTCATCGTCGCTTTCAAGCTCATCGAGAAAACACCGTGCGGCCTCAATCACGATCGACGCAGTGACTCGGGAACGATCATTGGATGCCGCCAATTGTTGCAGCGTCGCCGTTCGAACCCGCTCACTGCGACCTACGAGAATGCGACCGAGACGTCGCTGCTGGGCGGTTGCATTGCTCGACAGACCGGGCACGTCCGCGCCATCGACCGCCGAAGCGGACAGCATCACAGCGATGCTGAAGGCCGAGATCATGAATCGAATCGGTACCTGGTTCATTTCGACTGGAAGGTCAAAACAGGATCAAATGTTTGGTCAGCCTGATCGAGCGCTCTCTGGACACGATTATGAAGCAAACGCGTTGGGGCGTCGTCGCCAAATCGGGTGATCATCGAAGAAAGATGTTTCATCGCGCTTTCAGCATCAAAGGATTCAAAGGCGGATAGCGCGCTCTCGTAAATCTGAATCAAGTCGTCTCTTTCGGGACCCGACTCAAGACTCAACTCATGAATTCGAACGGTCTCATCAATGCCAAACGGTCGCACCTCGGCAAGCCGTCGTGTTGAGGCTTGTGCGTCCAAATTGAGGCAAGCGCTACTTTCGTTAATCGTTGGTCGCAGCGCGTCCGCGGTGGACTCAGTGATCAACGCATCCACACCCATCTTACGCGTCATGCCCTGAATACGGCTTGCCAAATTCACCGTATTGCCCAGTGGTCCATACTTGAATTTGACTTTCGACCCCGTGTTCCCGACCCGCGCCGGTCCGGTGTTGATTCCAATACCGACACCAAACGTATCCGGTGTGATGTTGCTCCACGACTGACGCAACGGCTCGATCTGACGGAGCATGTTGCACGCGGCTTGGCATGCCCGAATCGCATGGTCGGGCTGGTCTCCCGGGGCACCCCACATCGCCATCAATTCATCGCCCACGTAGTCCACCAAAACGCCATCGGTTTCCATCACGCACTGGCTCAACCGTGTCAGCACATCGTTAATCCACTCAAACGTGCGTTGCGGACCAACGCGTTCGCAAATGCGGCTGAAACCTCGAATATCACAAAACAACACCGATACTTCAGCATCACGTCCCGACAGCAGATCTTCGTTATGTTCAAGATGCTCGGTGACCGTTGGTGAGAAAAACTGAGTCATCGCGGCGCGAATTTCTTCTTGCCGCTGCCTAGCCAATCCCGCTGAAACGGCACCCGCCATGATTTCCAACAGCGTCGCCTCCAAATCACTGATCGTCGTGTCGCTGCGAGCCACGTCCAACTTTCGGTCGCCGTAGAGCGCACCAATGATTGAACCTGATTCGCCGCGTATCGGCGTCGCCACGGCCCGGTCCAGCGTCAACATCGATGGTCCAGCCGTGTAATGACACTCGTTGGGGTCAAACAAAACGGTTTGATTGGTTCGGATCATTCGCGCCAGCAAGCTACCGCAACCCACCGGCAACATTTCACCAGCGGACATGTCGATGGACGTTTCGGCCGAAGCCTGCGATGCAATGAACTTTGACCGCACTTTCCAGTTCGATTCATCCATCAACAAAATGTACGCGCGATCCAACGCGACCATCCCGGCGGCACTGCGGACCGCAGCATCAAAGAATTCGCCGCTGCCGGCTGACTTTTGAACAACCGCCAACGCCTGACGCACCAGGTCAACCGCGGCGATACCCTGTTCTTGATCGTTTTGACCGCCAAAGAACTGATTAAAACTACGCGGCGTTGGCAGCGCCATCGTCGCGGTCAGCTCTTCCGGTAAGACTCGAAAACTCGAATCGTTGTAACCGTCGCCCGGTGGCGAATCCTCTGGAATCAAGGTGAGCTTGAGCGTCAATGAATCGGGCAGCGTCACAATCAGCTCTGCCGGATCATCGACCTTCGTGTCAGGAGGCAACGGCGTACCCTGAAAGCCGATATGAAACGTCAGTCTGGGGTGAACATTATGCAGCTCAAGATGCCCAGCCTCATTGCACCGAACCGTTAACGCCGTCCTGGGGATCGTTAGATCGGGAATCGGCGCAATCGGCAAACGGAATTGATCACCGTGATCGCGAACCGTCCACAGCGTGGCATCGTCTTCGTCGCGACGTTGACGTCCCAGTTCCAACGGCATGGGACACGGACCCGTCCACACTTGCTGATTGTGACGCCAAACGGTGACCTCGACTGATGCTTCCATCACAAACCGAAATCTGGGAAACGATGGAGAAACGCGCGGGCGATTCCGAAAGCCGCATCGTACTCCAACCCAACGTCACCGACGACAACCACGCCGTCATGGACGACTAACTTCCGGCGGCCACCTCAGAGCCGGCCGTTTCACTGCCCCCGATCATCAGCACGGGCGGTCGCCCTTCAGCATGTTTTGCCACGATGCGTTGTTGAGGCGGCACGACGACGCCGCAGCTCACGATGAATTGCAACGCATCATCAATCGTAAGATCCAAATCAATCGCTTCGCTGCGGCGGACCGTGACCGTAAAGCCGGTCATGGGCATCGGGCTGGTCGGCATCAGCACGCTAAGCATGGGTTCTCCCGCCGCTTCGGAAATCTCTCGCATGCTGTTGCCGGTCACAAACCCAAGTGACCAGATGCCTTCTCGAGGATATTGAATTGCAACGACGCGATTGAACTCAATCGGCCGATCATCGAAGGCAAAGTCCGTGATCTGTTTCACGCTACCGTAGACTTTGTTAACGATGGGTATTCGCAAGATGGCGGCATCAAATGTGGTCACAAACCAACGACCAATCCCGCCCGCGAAAACACGCCCCACAAAATAAAGCAGCGTCAAGAAAACAATCAGGAACACCGGTAACACGACCGACCGCGGCATGTACCGGAGCTGCACGTACCGATGCCAATAGGCATTGGCCGTTTTGGGGAGCTCGGTCCCGGGCCAGTCGTCAACGCTGGCATTGACACGAGCCACCACATAATCGGGCAAGTAACGCTGACCCGATGGTGCCGGAACGAAAACCTCACCTTGATAAGTGAACCGATTCCGGCTTCCCGGACCATCACTCAGGATGGCGTCTTCGGGCACATCCGTATACGTCGTTGCAAGTTGCCAAACAAGAGCCCGACGAATACCGGACTCAACCGGCACGAGCACGTAGTTCTCAATCGCGTTCCAAGCCCAGATCAGAACCACGATGGTCAAAAGTGGTGGCAACACAACGCCAAGCCCACGCAAAACCGCGCGGCGACCACTGCCGCCGGAAGCGGATGCCGACGACCGGCGGGCCGCACCGGATGGACCGCTTGCCGTCTCAGACGACGACGTTTCCGGCCGAGGCGATGGATCGGAGTTGGGTGGCTGGGACATTTCGTTTGCGGCAAAGGGTCGACGGATGCATCCTGCATCGTTCAAACGCGTTTCGCCGCCAATTCGTTCGAACCATTCCTCACGGCTTCGCAACTGTAGCACGCAAATGAGGCCGGCAAAGCCGTTTTCACGAATCTTTCACCGTTCCCAAGGCGGCGGCGGTGTGTTGACCGCAAACAGCGATTTTTGAAATTCCTCAGGAATCATCAACGCCCGATGCCGCCTCAAATCCACGTAAACCCATCGCGTTCGCCCACGAGCGAGGATCGATTGATCCGATTGACGAGTGATGAGAAATCCACGCGTCACGGCATACTTGCGAACGTCTGAAATCCAGGTGCGAATCACCACGTCATCCTGCTGCTTGGCCGCCCGGCGATACGTGATCTGATGGTCGCGAACCACCCAGCCTCGGCCCGCGTCCAACGCCACCTCAGCGTCAAAACCGAGACTCGCAAGATGTTTGCCTGCAGCCCACAATGCCCAGCGTAAATATCGAAGGTTGTGAACGTGATCCTGAGCGTCGATTTCCTCAGCAGTCACGGTGTGATGCAGGTCAAATACAGTCAAAGCCGATCCTAGGAATGATCTATTGCGAGGTCAGTGGCGTAAGTCGTCAGCTGGGAAGCGATTATGCTCGCTTTCCGCATCCACATAACAAGCCCATGATCGCGCCACCGATCAACCCAACTCTCAAGCAAAAGGTTTTCCCGTGACGGTTTCATTGCATGCCAGCACGTCGATTCGCCAGCCGCTCACCCAACGGTGCGGCGTGCTCTCCCAGCGTCAGCAAGCCAGTGAATCCGCGTTGAGCGGCATCGTCTGGTGGTGCTTGTCGTCCGCTGGCGTCATGGCCGTTTTGTTGTCGTCCGTCTCTTGCCAAGGTGCTGATCCCATGCCAATCGAAACTAATTCCACCACGCTGACTTCCGGCGCGCCGTCGACAACCGAGATCGCGATCTTTGCTGGTGGATGTTTTTGGTGCACCGAAGCGGTCTTCGAACGAATGGAAGGGGTGCTCGATGTCGAATCAGGCTACATCGGTGGCCATGTCGAGCGGCCGACCTACGAACAGGTTTGCGCGAAGATAACGGGTCACGCGGAAGCGGTTCGCATCGAATTTGATCCGTCCAAAACGACCTACGATGATCTCCTCGAAGTCTTTTTCCACACGCACGATCCAACCACGATGGATCGCCAGGGAAACGACATCGGACCACAGTATCGCAGCGTGGTATTCTATCTTGATGAGTCGCAGCAGACCGCTGCGAAATCAATGATTGCACAGATCGACGAGCAAGGCGTCTACCGACAACCCATCGTGACCAAAGTGCAGCCGGCGACGACTTGGTGGCCCGCCGAAGAATATCACCAAGACTATTTTCGCCGAAATCCAAACCAAGGTTATTGCCGAGCGGTCGTTGCCAACAAAGTTCGCAAGTTCAACCGGAAGTTTGGTGATAAGATCAAGGGTGTGAAGCGAGCCGACGCGACACCGTAGTGGTGATTCGCATGGCGGCTCATGAGGCATCAGCTAATGAGTCGATCTGGGGTCAGCGGGGAAAGGCCATGCGTTTGGCAAGTTGGTTTGCATTGTTGGGTTTAACATCCGTCGCGGCGAGCGCCCAAGTGGTTCAGTTGCCAAGCCTGCAGACGTTTTCCTACTCGGGCAGTGTGCTCGTTCCGGATCGTGGTGCCACATCGCTCGGTGGGCGGCACGCGTCATCATCAACCACGCGTCGACTGGGTTGGGCGAATCCTGGTTTGCGTCAGACGCAGCGGGGATTAACCAGTCACGCCACTGCGCACGCAACGATCATTGATTTGGATGCGATGGATCGGCAACTAAGAGGTTTGGAACCATCGCGTTCTGTTTCGGCAATGCCCAAAGCAAATGCCAAAGCGTCCACCGAACGCATCGATGAGGCAAAGGCACTGGTGCGGGCGGCCCGTCGTGCTCGCGATGCCAGTCGTGATGCATCAGCCAAGCATGCTTATCGCGCGGCCATTGAGATGCTTGACAACGTCGCTGCGAATGCGAACCAGTCGAGTCCAAATGCAAGGCTTTCCAGTCGTCGTGATTCGGTTTCTCCTTCGACAAGAAAGCCGCTCCTGACCGATCAGGAGACTGCATCGACCTTAGCGAAGCTGGCTCGCCGTGAATTGGGTGAGGCCTATCCCGAGCGACGTGTCAGCAGTCCGCACATCGGCCAACGTCGATGACGCCACGCATGACCCTGGTTGCCGCGCGGGACTTTTGTCGTCGCTTTGGCGTCGGATTACGCGCCGGTGCTGATCTACTGATGTTGCTCAACGCCGAAACCAAACATGGGTCGACGCGGCACCAAAACGCGATGCATGGTCTGGTCAGCGGTGCTCGACAGGGTCAGCCACTCGCGGACATCATGCGAGAGCAAAACCGCTATTTCCCTCCCTTGTTGATGACCATGACTCGGGTTGGTGAAGCGACGGGAAAATTGGAACGCACGATGCTGTCGTTGGCTGATCACTACGCACTGCAAGTCACGCTGAGGCGTAACTTTCAACGAGTGATCGCATGGCCGATGCTGCAACTCGTCGCCGCCATTGGCATCGTGTCATTGCTCATTTGGTTGATGGGCGTCTTGACATCATCGACCGGTGGTCCGATGACCGACATGCTGGGCTTTGGATTGCGAGGCACATCAGGCGTGTTGATCTTTTGGTCGTATCTGGCTGCGTTCGCTGCGGTCCTCGCAGCGGTGGTTTGGGCATTCCGCAACAACATCGGCGGACTACAGAACATCGTTCCGTTGCTTTACCGCGTGCCCATGATCGGTCCGGCACTCCAGACCATCACCTTGTCACGATTTGCGTGGACACTGTCGCTAGCACTCGAGGCGGGACTCGATCCAATCTCATCGATCAAACTCTCGCTGGACGCTACCGACAACGATTACTATCGATCCGGCGGCCCCGATTCCGAGGTTGCTATTCGCCAAGGCTCGACGCTTGCGGGCGCTCTCTTGGCAACCCATTTGTTTCCGGATGAATTGATCACGCAAGTTGAGATTGCTGAAATGTCCGGAACCGACGCGGAATCAATCGACCGCGTTGCCCAAGACTACGATGAACGTGCTCAAGCCGCGATGAAGACAATCGCCGGCGTCGCGACGGGCGTGATTTGGATCAGCATCGTCGGCTTTCTGATTTTCTTAATCATGCGTTTGGCAATGAATATTGCTGGGGTTTACAGCGAAGCGCTCGCGCCAATCAACGTCCGCTAGCGAGACGTGAAGTCATGACATGTCGCGTTGTGTGAGCATGCTGAAGTGATCGGGCTGGTCAACGACGCCAAATCATGCATCAAGCGCACTTTTGACCGCGACGTCTGCCGGTCACCCATGACCGATTCCGGTTCTCGAATCGACGGGCAAGAGCGCCCGTCCAATATGTTTTCGTACGATGGATTAATGAATCGAAATTGCGGTTTGCAACGGCTTCAAGACTGATTCAATCAGGTACTCATCAACCAAGTCTCGACACAATGCCGATAGTCTTTCGAATTCGCTGACATAGGTCTCGTTGGGTCCTAGCGATTCGTAGCGACGGACCATCAGGTAAACGCTGAGTTGTTCCTCAGTGAATTCGCCCGAGCGGATTTGAAAACCGCTGGTTCGCGTTTCAAAACTCACGCGGCACTGCGTGCGACAGCTTTCATCAAGGGAGAACTGAATCGCGGGTTCGTGCGACAATAATTTTCCGTAGGTGGAATTGTTTTGATCGGACAGTTGTGCCAGCTTCTCCAAACCTGGGGCGACGCCAATCGCTTCGTAAAGCACCTCGTTGTGGTTGCGCTTGCACGAAAAATCAAATCCAAACATGACACTCAGTGAGTCGCAATCGAGGGGACTCACCGCCAGTTCGTAAGGCACCAATTCAAGAACGGCCCGGTGCTGCTCGCAGGCATCTTCAAACGACTCGGGATTGACCACGCCACTGTTGACTCTCTTTGGCTCCACGCTCACCCAACGATAAGCGCCGCTTTCTTTTTCTTCTTCGAGCACGTACTCATCTTTTTCACGTGCATAGAAGTTTGCCATCGTGGGATAGCGTCGCCGAACTTGCTCGCAATAGTGCAACACCGACTCGCGACCTTGGGGCAATTCCATTTCCGTGGACAAATTCATGTTCACGTAAAAGTCGTCACTTAAGGTCTCGTAGCCACTCACAGCGTTGCGCTCCCTGGCTGAAGAAAAGGAGAAATGAAAGTCAACTTCCACTCACCTTTGTAGTTGGTCCGATCAAAATCGACCAGCTTTGATTTCAGGGTTCGGCGTTGCTGCCGTCACCTCGCGTGGTTCGGGGGATCACCGTGAACCAAGGCGAAATAATGGACTTAGATTTCGACCATCTCAGAATCGTCATCGACGAGATCAGCCTCGTCCTCAAACTCATCGACGTCACAATAGGCCGTCTCAACTAAGCCGAGCATTTCTTTCTGATCTTGATTGAGTTGGATGTAGCCGAGCGAACGGACGACCTCAAGCACCTCGCTGCAGGTTGGAAACATTCGTCCGGAATCTCGTTTGTAATCATCCATCGCTCGCATGAACTCGACTTCTTGATCGTTGTAATCACGCTCGCAGGTGGTGGGATCAATGTGGCGACGTCGCTGCTTTTTGCGTCTGGGCTGATCCATCGTCGCTTGATCGACACTGCTCGCATCACCAGTGCGTCGTTCAGCCCGCCGACGATCCATGGTGACAATCCCATCGACCGTATCATCGGTGCTGGATTGATCCGAAGTCGACGCGGTCAAAACAGCATTTGAATTCGAAGCGGGCATCATGGTGTCTCGTGAACGGGTGCGTGTGCGATAAATGATTTGGCAAGGGCTGCCGCCTATGCTCCTCAACCGGATCAGGCAAAATGAGCGGGCGGTTCTTCCGGCCATACAATGATTAGCACACGGGCGCTGCCCTGAAGGTCTGTTTGGGTAAACTTTAGGCGTTAGCAAAAGCGTGCGAGCGGCGTTCGATTCCGATGGTGGCGATTTCAACGGTCACGGCCATCACCGCTTTGATTTTTGTTCCCAAATTTGCGGACCAACGTCATGACACGGGGCGGCGTGAGGGCAACTCGGATCGCGTTGACGCTTGCCGAAACGATTGATCGATCCGCTTTCACAAAACAATGGTGGCTGGATCGATGGTGTCGTTGGCCTCTCTTGCCAATCGCGATGGCAGCACTTTTTGGTGTTTGGTGCGATGCAATCTGGCAACCAGCATGGGAGTTTAGCGCGGCTGCTCTGGCGACGTCGGGACTGATCCTAACGTTTCTTTTCTGTCGACATCGCACGATCGCTCAATCACGTCCGATCACGATCCTCGCGCTTACGATCGTCTTGGTGGCCAGCCTGTTCGCATGGCGGCATCACGTGTCGTTTGAATTCCAAACAACGGCTGCCTCATCGTCGCCGACGATCGATGCGAATGTGACCAACACACTTGAGCACCAACCCATCATCTTTCGTGGCGTGGTCGACTCAGTCCCACGCCTCAAACGAACCGCTTTTCCCAATCGGGTCGGTGCCACCGAAGACGAGTCGTCGCCTTACGAAACGATTTTGCGCATCAGGATGCAAAGCCGTCGTCACGAATTGAGCTTTCTTGAGACTCGTGGCACCGCAATGGTGATCATCCGTGGTGACTGCACACACTGGCAACCCGGAGACGGCGTTGAGATTCTGGGTAATGAATCACACGTTTCCGGACCATCCAATCCAGGTCAAACCGATTTGCGGCAATGGATGAGCCGCGAGCGTCTTGATCACATTGTCTATGCCTCCACCGTGCGACGAGCCCCGGCCGATGCGATCGGTCAATTGGATTCTGTTCGCCTAATGGGGCTGCGTTTGTTCGCGTCGTTTTCCCGTTCAGGTCGTCACGTGCTTTTGGAGACCGTCGGCACCGAACACGGCCCCTTGGCTCTGGCGTTGATCTTGGGCCAGCGAGATCTTCTTCAACCTGACGTGCGTGATCGCTTGTTGGTGACCGGGACAGCGCACCTTTTGTCGGTGAGCGGCTTGCATTTGGCGATCGTGTTGGGTTTGGTGCGATTGATCACATCGCTGCTTGACTGCTCGCAAACAGCTCAAATCATCGGCATGCTTGCAATTGGCATTTTCTATGTCGCGCTGACGGGCGGACGACCCCCAGTGATTCGTGCCGCGGTCTTGATTGCAACCCTACTGTTGGCTTGGTGGGTCGGTCGCGTTAACCAGCCCGTCAACTCGCTATCGCTGGCCGCGATCGTATTAGCGTGGCTGATGCCTGGCGAAGTATTCAGCATCGGTATCTTATTGTCGTTTGTTGCGGTCGCGACGCTGCTGACAACAAGCCCACAAAATCCACGCGGAAAGACAGCGGCGGCGTTAGCGATCTCACTGGAATCGCGATTCGACGAAATCGAACTGCAATCGCGCGGCCGTTGGTACCGCTGGGCTTCATGGTGTTCGCGCGGCGTCATAGCTTCGCTTTGGCTGAGTTGTAGCGTGACCGCAATGACGCTGCCCCTGGTTTGGCATCAATTCCACGTGGTTTCGTGGATCAGTGTGTTCGTCAACGTGATCTTGTCCGCTTTGATGATCGCCGCACTCACAACTGGCATCGCAACCGTCGTCATCGGTTGGTTGACGGGCGGCGTGATTGCAAGTTTTGCCACTGTGCCGGCAACGCTTTGTCGCTGGACCTTGCAAACGATGGATCAAATCTTAATTGTGTTCGAAAATATGTCCTACGGACATGTTTGGTTACCCTCACCACCCACAGTCTGGATCGTTGCTTTCTATCTTGGTGTGCTAGCGATTGTCGCGTTAACGCATCGCGAAAAACGACGCTTCTGGTTCATCGGTTGGCTGGCGTTGTGGACATCGATTGGCGTGGTGATGGCGACGCGGGTCTCACCGTTGCCCGCAGGCACCCTGGAAGCAACATTTGTTGATGTTGGTCATGGCACGGCCGTCATCATGCGAACCAAGCCCGACGCGGTTTGGCTCTACGATTGCGGCTCGATGGGAAATGCAACGGGAAGACGTCGCGATATCGAAGAAACGCTGTGGTCGATGGGCGTCACTCGGCTTCATACCGTATGCCTCTCGCACGCTGATGCAGACCATTTCAACGGACTCCCAAGCTTGGCGCGACGATTTAGGATCGATCAGGTGGTCACGCCGCCTGGCATGCTTTCGGAAACGGAACCAGCGCTCGACATGATTCGACAGACAATCAATCGTTATCACTTGCCCGTCAAAACCGCATCTTGCACCGAATTTACCGATGAGTTGATTCCATCGGAAGTCAGTGTCATTCATCCTCCGGCGCAACGACTTGTCGGCAGTGACAACGCCAATTCCATCGTGATGCGGATCGACCACGGTGGACGCAGCTTTATCTTGCCCGGCGATTTAGAGCCTCCGGGCACTGAGTCGGTCTTAAATCAAGACCGTCCATTACCCGGTGGTGTCTTAATGGCTCCACACCATGGCAGCACACGCATGCGAGCCGACGAAGTGCTGCAGTGGGCGCGTCCAGCATGGACCATTGTCAGCGGCGGACGACGCGCGGCCCAGCCAAAGGTTCGTGAAATGCTATCTTCCGCAGGAGGCCGCGTCGCCATCACAGCCCGACAAGGTGCCATCCGCGTGCGTATGGACGCCGATGGCAATTTGGATGTCCGTAGCTGGAAAGATGACCCGTGGTAAGCGCTTCACCCAACGACTTCACAGTCGGTCAGCACATTAATGCATGGTCGTCCATGATCGCGTTGCGCGATCACAATGGATCAGTATGCGTGTTCGCCACGAAGACGCCCATCTAGGCGGATTCGGCACAAACACTAAGATTGCTTCCCGATGGGTAGCGAGTCGCATCGTCGCGAGATGTTATCCACGGTTGACTCTAGTCGCCTCCTCTCGATCCGCATAAGCCCTGATTTGACCGTGAACGATCCCGCCAAGCACGATCTCGATATCAAACGCGTTGCTATTCTCTTTGCTGGTGGCCCTGCACCGGCTGCCAACGCGGTGATTTCAACGGCGGCCTTTTCGTTTCTAGAAGAAGGCACGCAGGTCTTTGGGATCAAACACGGCTACAGTCGATTGGCTGAGTACACCGCTGCTGGTCCGCTGAAAGAAGGTGAGGACTACATTCGCTTCACTCACGACACACTCACGCACGCACGTAGCAGCCGTGGCATCATGGTTGGCACCGCCCGAACCAACCCCGGCAAACACGTCGGTCATCCCGACCATTTGAAAGACCCCGAATTGGTCGCACCGCTGCGACGTGTGTATGAAGGATTGTGCTCGCTGGAAATCGACGCATTGATTTCGATCGGTGGCGATGACACGTTGAAGACCGCCAACAAACTCAAGATGTTCCAAGATAATCTGCCCGCCGAAGCGAGACGCTTTCCCGTCGTTCATCTTCCAAAAACGATCGACAACGACTATTCGGGAATCGATTTCACGTTTGGATTTTTCACGGCGGTGGAAACCTTGGCCGAAGAGATCCGCAATCTGAATTTTGATGCCTCCGCCGGTCGGGCTTATTTTCTGTGCGAAGCGATGGGCCGCTCCGCAGGTTGGCTCGCTTATGGGGCAGCGATCGCGGGCGAGGCAAGCATGGTGCTCAGCGTTGAAGATGTTGCGGGAGCCTTGGCCGAGGAGGAAGTGGTCAATCAGGAAACCGGTCAAACTCGAAAGATCATGGCCATCGATCGCGTCATCGATCGAATGGTCGACATGATGCTGGCTCGTGAACGCGAAGGCCGACAATATGGCACGATCGTGATTGCTGAGGGCATGGCTGAATACTTGCCTTCAAAGTATCTGGAAGGCATCAGTCGTGATGACCATGGCCACATCAATATCTCCGCCATCAACCTTTCGGCGCTCATGTCGCAGTTGTTGTCCGAACGTTACACCGAACGGACCGGTCGAACTCGAAAAGTCAATCCAATTCAAATGGGTTACGAGTCACGTTGTGCGCGACCGTTGTCGTACGATGTGATTTTGGGCTCACAATTGGGCGTCGGTGCCTACCGCGCCCTCGTCGAAGAAAAACTGAACGGTGTCATGGTTTCCGTTGCCGGGCAATTCGATTTGCACTTTGTGCCCTTTGAAGATTTGGTTGATCCTCAGACGCTAGTGACGAAAGTCCGCTTCATCGAGCCCGACTGCGACTTTCATAAGCTGGCCCGGTTTTTGGAAACCTGCGTCGACAATTAACAAAGAATTGCCAAGCCATGGTTCGGACTCCGATTGCCCAATTGAAAGATGGCATGTCGCTGGATCAGTCGTTCCAGGCTGCCGACAAGCAACTTCGGGTCAATCGTCAGGGTGGCAAGTACATTCTTTTGAAGCTCGCCGATCGGTCCGGAACCATCGCGGCGATGATGTGGAATGCCGACGAGGCGGTGCTGGACCGGTTTGATCGCGCCGATTTCGTTCACATCTCCGGCCGGACTCAGATTCACAATGGGGCACTGCAGATCATCGCGACCGATATTCATCGGATGGATCCATCGGAAGTGTCGACAGAGGATTTCGAGCGGTTTGATGCTGCTAAGTCTGATGCGTTGATGGTTCGCCTCAAGACATTGATGCAATCACTAACCCGTCCGCCGCTGCAGGCACTCGCGAAGGCTTACCTGTCCGATGATCAGTTTGTTCTCAAACTGAAAAAGGCCGCCGCAGCGGTCAACAATCACCATGCTTATCCGGGTGGATTGCTGCAGCATACTGTCGACATGATGGAGATGAGCCAGTTCATCGCCGAACGCTATGAACCGATTGATGGCGATTTGCTGATGATGGGAGCGTTCTTGCACGACCTTGGAAAGATTGACGAGCTACGCGCCGACGGCGAGATCTCTTACACCGATCGCGGTCAATTGGTCGGTCACATTGTGATCGGCATTCAGTTGCTGACGGACATGATCGCAGCAGCCGATCGACATCTTGAGGGCAGTTTTCCAGTGTCACTGCGACATCAACTCGAGCATTTGATCGCCAGCCATCACGGATTGCTCGAATACGGAAGTCCCAAAATCCCAATGACACTCGAAGCGGCGGCGCTTCACCACATCGACAACTTGGATGCCAAGCTGACCTCGTATCAATCCATCATCGAGACGGATGTTGCCGCCGATGGCAATTGGACGAACTTCAATCCGTCGATTGGTCGCAAACTTTGGAAGGCTGATCGTTGAATGGTAAAAATCCATCAGGTGCCAGCCCGCCCGCCGTGGTTTTGTTGTCAGGTGGCCTAGATAGTGCCACATGTTTGGCAATCGCAAGGCAGCACGGTTTCGCGATTCATGCGCTGAGTTTTCGATACGGTCAACGTCACGCTGGCGAGCTGACTCGCGCCCGCGGTTTGGCTGCGGCGATGAACGTCGCGTCGCATCGCATTATTGATATCGATCTGGCACAGCTGGGTGGGTCAGCTTTGGTCGACGAATCGATTGACGTGCCGAAGGCCGATTCGGTGGATCAGATTGGTGATGAGATCCCGGTGACGTATGTGCCAGCGCGAAACACCATCTTTCTTTCATATGCACTCGCGGTCGCTGAGACAATTGAAAGCCTAGACATCTTTATTGGCGTCAATGCTCTGGACTACAGCGGCTATCCCGATTGTCGTCCTGAATTCATCACGGCTTTTGAAACGATGGCTCGATTGGCGACCGCCGCGGGTGTTCGCGATACCGGCACAACACCACTGACCATTCATGCTCCACTGATTGATCTCACCAAAGGTCAGATCATCGCTCGCGGCTTGGAGCTTGGTGTCGATTATTCGGTGACGCTTTCATGCTATGACCCCGACGACACTGATGGGCAACCTCGTCCATGTCGACGTTGTGACGCATGCTTGTTGCGTGAAAAAGGTTTCGCGGAAAACGGCATGTCGGATCCATCGCTTTGAAATCGGAAAGACAAACTCTGGATGAGGAAACCTGCTGCTTGACGACGCCATGCGCTGCGTCTCTCAGATCTTAAGACCTGCCACTTAATGACGTTGGCAACGCAGAGCTGACGCATGTGACGATTGC
>JBCCJB010000019.1:0-20747 GCA_039028015.1 Planctomycetota bacterium | reverse complement strand
GAAGGATCTCAAAAAACTGATCCTCCGCTTGTGGCGAATCATCGATGCCGCGACGCATCTTGACTGTCACGGGGATCGATTCGGGAACGACATCGCGGGTTCGTCGAAGGATTTCGATCGCAACTTCGGGTTGGGACAAGTGAAATCCGCCACGGCAACGCCCGAGCACTTTCTTGACGGGGCAGCCAAAGTTCACATCGATGATGTCAAAACCTGCTTCGACAAGTTTCATGGCCCCCATCGAGAACTGTTCCGGCTCCGCACCCATCAGCTGGCCGCCCACGGGATGCTCTTCATCAGCAATATCCAAAAAGTGCCGCGTCCGCTCTCGCCGTGTCAACGAGACCAGGAACTGATCCAACATCACTTCGCAAACACTGTAACTGGCCCCGTGTCGGCGCGCGATCACGCGCATCGGTAAATCGCTGTAGCCCGAAAGTGCCGCTTGAACGACCGGAAATCCGATCGCGACATTGCCAATCATCAGTGGCCGCCAATCCAACTTCCCCGGCACGTCGCATTGATGGTGTGTCTCCGAGGGGCGCGATAATTCAAGTGTTTGATTCATAACATCTGTTGTTGATTGCGACACTTGATTTCACAAGCCTGCTTCGTCAAACACGACTTAACGACCCGACAGGGTGGCCGACAGGGTGACTGAGTAGCCACCGCGGTTGCTTGCCCGACCTGACGTTGCAACGCCACCACGGACTGGATCCTCAACGCGAAACAGCACCCACGAGGGTTGATTGATTTGCAAACGGCGACCGGAAAAGATCTTGTCAGCATCGCGAAACTCAAACGCGGATGGGGATGGCACGACGGCCTCGATCTCGATGGGACTGAGCGTTTTTGAATCCTTGGGCTTGATCGGCAGCACCAACACACTGAGTTGACCGATCGGCCGACCATCGGCGAAATCAACGGTGACCCCCGGTGGTTCGCTGGGCACGGGCATGGGCATGAATGATTCCAATTCACAAACACCGGTCGCTGTTAACTCAAGTCGCGTTCGCGCGGGGAACCAAACACCGATCGATTGCCAGGATCGCCGTGGGTCAATCTGAGTGATCAACGTTCCACCGTCGTAGCGACGATCTTGGACGCTGACATCAACTCGTTGATCATTCCAATCAAAACCATATTGAAGGTCGTGAAGCATCAAAGTCCATCGTGCCTGCAGCACCGGCCAACGTCGTTGCCATCGTCGTAAGAGTTCAACGGTGAAACCCGGCGTTCCGTCATGGCCACGACGGGCAGCTTCAATGAAATCGTCACGCGTGTCGTCGTACGAGTTGAGCATCATCGCGGTGGCCCAAGCCCACGTGTACGATTCGACATCACCTTCCAAGTTGCGTGGCAGCGCCATCACGGAACGCAGCGACGGAAGCGTTGCGGCGCGCCGGTGCTCTTCCACAACACGAAACCTTCCCCAGAGTGGCGACTCGCTCACATCACGCGGCAATTGCCTCACTTGGAAAGGCGTCGCGACCTGCGCCAGCAAACCCGAATCGGAAATCGTTGGCGAAGAAGCCACATCACGATGGGTCGCCCACCATTCCGCAGTTCCCTCCATGTACCACGTCGGCCCACATCCGCCAAATAAGTGAATTGCAAGCGAGTGAACGCCTTCGTGCAGCAACAGATGTCGGTTGTAATATGTCGACATCTGATCGCGAACCCAAATTCGATTGGGCGACGCGTAACCAAAACGAATTCGTGGGACCGACGCCGGCAGATCACCACGCGAACGAAATGGTTCAACGTCGCGCATCAAAAACGCATCGATTCGCCACTCGGCAATCGTCGAATCAGCGACACCCCAAATTTGGCACCACTGCACGGTCGCCGCATCAAACTTCTGCACCAAGTCCTCGTGATCCGCATTTGATAAATCGCGCTGCGGAATATCGGTTGTCAAATGAATGTGCTGCCCCCGAACGACACGAAGGTCACTGCCGAGGCATCGGAACTGATTCGCAACAGGCAAAGGAAACAGCAGACCGATCGCACCCAACGCAGTGATCAACATCCGTTTTATTGAATGCGGTTCGATTCGATGTTTCGTCGGTGCCGGCATCTCACCAAGAAAGATCACAGGACAATTCGCTGACGTTGTCGCCTCCATCGGGCGTGACGATAACCATGTCTTCAATACGAACGCCGCCGGTGGATCGCCCATAAAGTCCAGGCTCAACGGTAAACACTTCGTTGGCCAAGAGTGTGCCGCCATTGTCATCGAGCAAAATGGGCTCGTGAATCTCCAAACCGATGCCGTGACCCAGGCCATGTTGAATGCTTGGCTGATCGGTGATCTCGCCGCGTTGTTCAACATAACCATGTCGCTGCAACACTTCACGGGCGATCTGGTTGACGTCACCCGCATCCCGTCCCGGTGTCAACATTGGCTCGGCCGCACTTTTGGCTTCAAGAACCGCAGCGTGCATCCGCGCGACCACGTCGGGAATGTCGCCATGAACCACCGTGCGGGTGCAATCGCCGTGATAGCGGCTCTGATCATCGCGTGGGTACAGGTCGATGATGATGGGCGTGCCGGTGCGAAGGGGACCGGTTCCCGCATGATGGCAATCTCCCGCGTGCGGTGGGCCGGCAACGATGGCACCGTGGGTGAGCGAAAACCCGCGGGACAAAAACTTCATGGCTGCCAAAGACCGAACTCGCTCGCTGGTGACCAGTTCGTCATCACGAATCAAAAGTCCCTCAGCATTCGTATCGGATCGGCCAATCCACTGGCAAACCTCACCCATAACCGCCTCGGTGACCCTCTGAGCCTCTCGTAGTTTGGACAATTCGGACGAGGACTTCGTTCGACGATCGAGGATCCCCAGTTGGTCATCCAAATGAATGGCAATGCCGCAATCCGCCAACGCATTCACCGCGATCAATGGCAAATTACGATCACCAATGACATCGGTAATCGATGCGTAATGAAGGCAGCGTGCCAGCGCTTGAAACGTCGCTGTTTCGCGGTCGCCCGACAAGGGATTCGTTTCGCTGGCGAAGTCCGCTGGACACTTGACTTGATCTACTTCGTCTACCGATGCCACCCGGTCCATTTCCAAATCACGGACGATCGCGATGGTTTGCGTCGCCTGACCGTCATCGACTGGCAACGAAATCCAGGCGGCTGGGTCACCAAGTGGCAGTCCAATGCGGCGGCAAAGGGTTGGTTGGCGATCGGGCAAGCCCGCTAAAACGCGAGCCGCTTTGACGGGTTTTGAATCGACCTGACTTCGATATGCCAGCGGAGGATGAATCATCCGCGCAGCTTAACTGACCCGATCGATCGTTTCGAGTCAGTCGTAATTCGGTCGGCGCGGAAGCGTGCGATGCATCGGTTGCCACGGACATGACGATCCTCCGGTTATGTCATCGCATTTTGAATTCTGCCACCGCGTCACAAAGCAGATCGGATCGCTCATCCGGTGTGTGTGTCTGGTAATCACATCGGGAGTCACGGCGATGGCGGACTGCCCAGAGTGTGTTGACCGATTGGGACGCTTTTGCGGATGCGGCTGGAGCGATGGCTATCACGCTTGCGTTTCCAGTGGCGTACGACCGTTGGATAATCTGCCGCCGCGCAGCTTTGCTGCTCAAACAACGCCACGGCCGCAGCGATTGGTTCCATCTCAAGCGTCATATCCGAGCGCAACTGCGATTCACATCACGCCGCCTCGATCAGTTACCCATAGCAAGTCGCACGTTTTTGCCACAAACGGTATCGGCAGTCCGTTGACGTTTTACGATCACGTCGATTCCTTACGGTCGGTGTCGCACGGTTGGATACGCACCGATCCGATCGACGATCCCGAAGCCGCGTTTCTTCCAAACAGTGGGCCAATGGAACCCGTGCCCGGATACGCCATTCCGAGAGCCCGATTGGAATCGCCTTCGCAAGCTGCTTGGCCGTCGCGCCGTTCCAATCAACCGCCCGGCCAGCTACCCAACTTCAGCGAAACACCACCATCCAACGATGCCGTGGATCGATCTGGGGCACCGCTGAGTGATGCTGAATTGGAAGCGTTTCGCGACTACCAAAGGCATCGCGAACAAAAGAGGCGTTTTGAAAAATATTTGATTGAGCCCGATGACGTGGAACCATCACAGTCGTTCGGCGGTCCCCCGGCCGGGAGCGAGGCACGGAAGCAAATTCAAGAATCGCAACTAAGACAAAAGCGGAATGCGACCCAATTTCCGTCGGCTAACAATCCGGCAACACAGTTGGGCAATGATGTTCGCATCGATCGCAATGATGCGGGCCTGTTGACGCAACCGATCGATGATGGTGATGCCGAAGCTAATACGATGGACACTTTGCTGTCACCTTTCCCAAATCTTGATCGCGAAGAGCGCCGGTCGATCAATCTGGATGCTCCGGCTACGGATCGCGAAATGATTCCACCGGGTCGATCGCAACCCGATGATGGTGTGAGTCAGCTCGAGCAGGCGACGCAGGCGGCAAGATCATGGAATCCAATTTACATTGGCAAGAGGCAATCAAATGCGTCTCGGATAATTCAGACCGATCGCTTCGTTCGACAACCCTTTATCAGCCAACCTCGATAAAGACGTCCTCCGCGCCGATCTATTGCCACGCGATACCAACACAGCATAGCAACGTTGCGTCGGCGTTTTGAAATAGCGAGATCATGATCGCGATGGCTTGGCAGCGCCTGCGATTACCGCGATGCTACATGAACTGTCATCAGACACGCATCATCACACGAAGACCTTTTCCCAAAGCCTTGCGAGAAAACCCCACAAGCCGACCACGGTCACCTCGGGCCTCCATCTCGCTTTGTTTTCCAAATGTGACCCGACGCTTACAGGTTGGGCTCAAGAGCTTTTGGATAGGACTGAGAAAACTCTCGCGGCAATTGATTTCATGACTGTTGCTCCATCCGATCAATCGCACACGAATGGAAAACCATCGCCGACGGTTGGGTCATTGCCGAACACACATCGCGACGAGTTCTTGGCCGATGTGCTGACGGGTTTATCTAGTGATCCCAAAACCCTGCCGTGCAAATATTTCTACAACGCGGAGGGTTCGCGTTTATTTGATTTGATTTGCGACTTGCCGGAGTATTACCCGACGCGTTGCGAATTACAGCTGATGCGTGATGAAGGCGAATACATCGCCGCTTTTATGCTCGGCAGCGCGATGCAGATCGAGTGCCGCCGCGATTCCAGTTCCAGGCCAGTGAGGCGGCGATTGATTGAGCTCGGTAGTGGCAGCAGCACCAAGACCCGAATTCTGATCGACAATCTGCCCGCACCGCTTCAATACGTGCCGATCGATATCTCATTCGATCACCTGGAAGCAACCGCCGACCATTTGCGGCGTGAGTATCCGGATTTAGATATTCATCCATTGGCGAGGGATTTCACATCAACGACGCCATTCGATTCAAATGAGCTCGATGAAGTGTTGAGCCCCGTCGATCACACGATCGTTTATTTTCCGGGCTCCACGATTGGGAATTTTGATTCCGACGACGCGACCGCGCTATTGAGGCGCGTGCAGGACGCAGTCGGACCGCGAGGCGATTTGATCATCGGATTTGACCTCGACAAGTCGAGTGATGTGCTTGAAGCCGCCTACGATGACGCTCAAGGCATCACAGCACGTTTTAATCTGAACCTGCTAAAGCGAATTAACGACGAGCTGTCGGGCACATTCGATTTGGATTCATTCGATCATCAAGCTCGATACAATGTGGGGCTTCGCCGAGTTGAAATGCATTTGGTCAGCCGAAGAGCCCAAACGGTTCGGGTAGGCAATCATGCCTTTGAGTTTTCCGCGGGCGAAACCATCCACACTGAGAACTCACACAAGTATCAAGTGGACCAGTTCGAGGCACTGCTCCGAAATGCCGGCTGGGTGCCTCGTCAATTCTGGACCGATCAATCGAGCCAGTTCGGAGTGATGCTGGCGAGCACATCGGATCTTTGGCGTCGCTTCTGCGATGTTCGCCAGGCCAGCGAGACGATTGCTGAACCGCTGGATGCCGAGGATCAAATGATCCAGTCGATGCCCGACGCCAGTCCTGTCCGTTGGCATCTGGCGCATACGACATGGTTCTTTGAAACGTTCCTGTTACAACCGCAAGATTGGTACCAATCGCCGGACCCACGTTTCGAAGCCTTATTCAATTCGTACTACAACGGCGTCGGCAAACCATTTCCAAGACACCGGCGCGGTATCATTAGTCGACCTTCAGTTGCTGACGTCACGGCGTATCGCAAACATGTCGACGCGGCGATGGGGAAGCTGTTGCTCAATGGCGATGTGACCGATCGCATGCGAGACACCATCGAAATCGGCCTGCATCATGAACAACAACATCAAGAATTGATGCTGACAGATCTCAAGCATGCGTTGTCATGCAATCCGTTGGATCCGATTTATCAGACAAGCTGGAAGACTGCTGGTGGCCAGCAGCGTGACTCTAAGAGCTCCCAATGGATTTCTTTTGATGAAGCTTTGACAGAAATCGGATTTGACCGCGGCAGCTTTTCGTTTGATAACGAATCACCGCGTCACCGAGTTTGGCTGGATTCCTATTCGCTCCAAGATCGTCTGGTGACCAACGAGCAATGGATGCAATTCATCGACGATGATGGTTATCAAACGCCATCACTTTGGTTGTCGATGGGTTGGGATTGGGTCTGTGAGCAAGAAATTGCCGCACCGATGTATTGGCGTCGACACGACGATCAGTGGAAGCACTTCACGCTGACGGGCGTG
The DNA here is from genome assembly GCA_039028015.1 of Planctomycetota bacterium. GTDB lineage: Bacteria > Planctomycetota > Planctomycetia > Pirellulales > Pirellulaceae > Rhodopirellula. The sequence continues at coordinate 13,975 of JBCCJB010000019.1, read as the reverse complement.
CAATCGATTGACCCGCACGCCCCCGCTCGCCACGTGAGTTATTTCGAGGCGGACGCTTTTGCGCGATGGTCCGGTACGGTGTTGCCAACCGAATCACAGTGGGAACATGCTGCGGCCTCGGATCAAGCCCATCGGTTCCACGATCTCACCGGAGAGGTGTGGCAATGGACGTGCAGTCAATACTCGGCTTATCCCGGATACCAACCTCCAACGGGAACGCTGGGCGAATACAACGGCAAATTCATGTGCAACCAATTCGTTTTACGCGGCGGTTCCATTGCAACGCCCGAAGGACACACGCGGACGACCTATCGAAACTTCTTTGGACCCAGCGCTCGCTGGCAGTTCACCGGAGTGCGGCTGGCACGTTTTGAATCAGTCGATTCCTGAGAATCGATACAGTGCTTAGCCGAAAGTCCAGCGACAGCGTCCGATGAGCCGTTGGCACTTGACTCGGTTCTCAAATTCGCCGTGCATACCAAATGCCGCCCGATGCTAACGCGTTCGGCTCATCCGCTTTTGGATAGGCCCTCAGTACCGCAGCCACGACCATCGTCGCATTGGCGACCAAGAGGTCATCGAACTGTACGTTGATGAGGGCTCGGTTTGTGGTGCCGCGTAGGACGGACGAAAACCCGACATGATCGCCAGAGCGCTGCAACCTGAGACGAGAGCGATGATGAGCCAGACACCGCGTGCGGCGGATTTGCCGTACTGGTTTTGAATGCAAACCATCGATCGCAACTGATAAGGTGCAAGCCATGGACCGGCGGCAACCATCACGGAAATGATGGCCAGCAGTGCCGCAACCACGGCGACAAAAAGATCATTGTTCATCAGTGACTCTGTTCATCAGTGACTCTGACGGCGAATCAGACGACGTTGGATGCGAGCCGCTTCCAAATCAGGATTGATGCTCAAACATCGATCCAGCGCTTCGATGGCTTTGGTTGGCTTGCCTAACAACACACGAACTTTGGCCAAACTCTGCCACGCCAAATAATGAAATCGGCAATGCCACAAGCAATTTTGATAGGCAACTTCGGCACGCTCAAAGTCTTCCAAACCGTGCCAGCAGATCGCCAGTTGATGATGCGCTTCGGCATACAGCGGCGAATGATGTGTCAGCACCAACGCTGGTGACAGCGCGGCCGCATACTCGCCGCCATCGTTAAGGTGCATCACTCGCAAAAGCTGCTGATGATGCAGGGGCGCCGCGTCGCGCACGAGCACCGCGCGGAACGCGTCATCGGCCGCCATTCGCACGCCGCGATCGCAATCCGACAGAGAACGACCCAGGGCATCAATGCAGCTGCGATCGCCCAGCGTGTTCATCGCCAATGCCGCGGCACGACGATGCTCAACATCCGCACGTGCCAGCAGGGCCATCAGGGTCGACGGCGAATACCAACGATCGACTTCACCGGCAAAACGCGGAGCATCGGAAGATGCCAAAAAACGGCGGTAGGACGCCACCAAGCGAGTCGTGTGCACGAGCGGAGTCGTCACGAGTCATTCCACAATTGCGTAAGCGTTTTGAAGTCACTCCGATGTTAGACTGACGATTCTTGTGGGCAAGGCGGTAGGGAGAAAAATGAATCAGAGTGCACCGTTGACGCTCGGTAATCACGGCTCACTACTGGCCCTGGTGCCGGTGCTGGCGTGCTTGGTCGTGGGCCAGATTTCCGCCGCTGATGTGCTGCGTTCGGGCTTAGTTGCGAGCGAAACGTGGCGAGCGACGCCATTGACGCTTTCGGTGGAAGCCCAAGACTGGACGCAAGTGGTCAACCAAATCTTTGACTTCCGTGACGCTTCACAACTCGGTTCATCAGTCAGCAAAACGACACCTTGGATCGGTCACCGAAAAATCGATCCGCAGCTTCGCGTTCGGCTTCAAGCACGACCGGGTGCGACCTTAGGATCACATCTTGCAAAGATTGCCGAACAGCTGGACCTTGCCGCATTCCCGGTCAGCGACATCGTGGTTTTGGGACCGCCGACTTGGATTGAACAGTTGCTGCAACAAGCTGACTCACTGCCGGACGATGATCCCGACAAAATCACGGTCACTTGGGCCGATGGCGTGACAGCCGCACAAATCTTTGAAGCCATCACGGCGTGTCCCAGCGATGATTCGGTGGTGTTGTCCGTTGCCCCCGACGGAGCGGAAGCACGACAGCGTGGTTGGTTTCCCCACGACGTTTGGCGCGCTGGTGATTGGAGGTTGATTGACCGACGCCTTGCGGCCTTGATGCTACTGACCCAGTTCGACTTGGGCTGGTCGAACGCGTCATCATGGAAATCGCTGCGGTATCTTTCCGTCAACCAGCGCGAACGACCCAGTCAAATTCAATGGCTCGATCCGGCGGCACCGCGGCTCAATCGCATCAGCCTGACCTATCCAGGCAACCCCGACTTCGCAAAACAGATCGAAACGTGGATCAATGAAAGCGAACTTCAAGCTTCAATCGCAGCGATTCGAGGAGGCGTTCGTGTCATCGGCCCAGCCGCAAGCCATCGATTAATCACCATGCGTCGTTGGGCGACCTCGACGCGAAACAAAGCTGCTTCGTCACGACCGTCATCGAGCCAAACCAATGCCTCACCCTTGTTCACACTTGAATTGGTAAGACGGCCCGCCGATGACGTGCTGAATCAACTTTCCGCCGCGCTCGGCAAGCAATGCGTCTTTACGGATTCAGCAGAGGCACGTCGTAAGGAACCCGTCACATTCACCGTGCAAGACATGACGCTCAATGACTTAATTAAGAAGGTTTGCCGCGAGGTTGGTTTAACCGTTGACATTCACAAGACCAAAGTCGTCATCAGTGGGCCGCAATGAATGGGCTAGTCATTGCCTGTCGCCTAAGCGGATTCAGACAACTCCGTTTCGTCACCCGAACTTGCAATCACCTCCGTTACGTCCCGCGTTAGATACTCCTGGGCCACTCGCTTCACATCGTCAACCGAAACATCACGATAGGCAGTCAACAACGCATCGACACTGACGTGTTCATTGCAACATAACCAGCGACTTCCCAAACCAAATAATCGGCCCGATGGTCGTTCGGATTGCATGATGCAACCCGCCACGGTTTTGTTGACCGCTTGCTGTAGTTCATCGGGTTCGACACCCTCGGTCGCAACGCGTTGGAGAGCGTCGTTCATCAGCCGCACATTGGAATCCATCTGATCCGGACCGCACACAAGATATGTCAGCAGTGACCCGCAATCGGTGAACTCTTGCGGCCAAAGCGTGGCGACTTCCGCGCGACCTGTATCGATTAAGTCCCAAAACAAACGACTACCACCATCATCGCCCAGGATCGCGCACAACATTCGCATCGCGTAGCGGTCGTCGGATGCCATCCCAATCGAAGGTCCAATCGTGACGCGATACGCCTGTGACGCGTCGGGCGCCCGGAGACGACGCTCCAGTGAGATATCGACGGGCAAGCCCTGTGCATCCTCGAAAGCCGTATTGCTTTGACCGGTGGCTCGGTCGGACCACGACTCGGTTGCTTGAGCTGCCTGCTCGACGAGTGCATCAAAGTCCACGTTCCCACTGGCGGCCAACACGATGTTTTCAGGCCGATAACGTCGTTGGAAGTAAGCACGCATGTCCGCAGCCGTCATCGCTTCGATCGATGATCGCGTTCCGAGGATTCGTCGCCCCAAACCACGCGGCCCAAAATGGCATTCCATTGACCGCTCAAAGGCGCCGAAGGGCGGCTGATCTTCGTATTTGGCGATCTCTTCCAAAATCACCTGACGCTCGGTTTCAAAATCGTCCTCGCGCAAGGAAGGCGAAAGCATATCGGACAACAAATCAATCAATCGATGTTGGTACTTGGGCAACACCGCCGCGTAATACACGGTTTGCTCTTCAGAAGTGTAAGCGTTGGATTGGCCGCCCAATTCATCGAGCTCGCGATTGACGTCCGCCGCCGACCGTCGAGCTGTCCCCTTGAACATCATGTGCTCAAGAAAGTGGCTCAAGCCTGATTCGCGGTCACACTCATCGCGGGCGCCCGCACGTGTGAAATAACCTAGCGCTGCGGAATAACCACGCGAGTCGATGTCGGCCACCACACGCAAACCGGAATCAAGTGTGACGTGTCGAAAGTCAGTGGGTGACGCAGTTAAGGTGTTCATGTCGTTTGAAGTGGTTCGGGACCCACGGTCACAATTCGAAAGTGTTCGGGCGAATGGGCGTGCCAATAATCACGCACCTGATCCAGCGTGATTGCTTCGATTGCCGACTCCAATTCCTCAGTCGACATCACGCGTCCAATCTGAAACTGATCCGAAGCCAATGATCCGGCGCGCGACCCGGCCGATTCCTGCTCCATGATCAAGTTGCTCTCAATGCGGGTCTTCCAGCGGTCCAATTCATCCGTTGTCAAATCGTCAGCGAGATGACGGATTTCATGAAGCGTGACATCAAGCGTCTCCTGGGCACGAGCGGGCGTTGTGCCGGCGTAACCCATCACGCCGCCAAATCCACGAAAGCTGGTCGTGCTGGCCCAAACGCTGTAGCAGAGGCCGCGTTGTTCGCGAACACGATCGAACAGCCGACTGCTCATGCCGTCGGACAGAATTCCAATCCCGGCTCGCATCACGAAATAGTCTTCGTGGCCGTAGGGGATGGAATCGAATGCAAATCCAATGTGCGTTTGACTGCTATCCGCATGCAAATGGTGATTGCCCTCAGTCGGGTAAGTCTTTTCAAGCGGAATGGGATCTCCGGACCGCCAATCGCCAAATAGCTGCTCAACCTGTTGCGTGATCGCCTGCGGATCAATTTGTCCCGCGATGGCCAAGAGACCGCCGCCGCAGTGATAGTTGGATTGATAGAACTCGCGAACCGAATCGATTGACAGCGTTTCGAGACTGACCGGATTGACCGAACCACTTCGACCGGCGGGGTTACCAAATTGAGCCAGCCGCAAATGCTTCATCAATCGGCTGGTGGGCTCGTCAAGCGATGCCATGCGCTCTTGATAGAGCATCATTTTGGCGTCGTCGACCTGATCGCCAGGAAGGTGCGGGCGACGCACCAGTTCGGCCAGAATTCCCATCGCATCGGATATCGATTCGGCTGGCATGTTGCCGGAAAACGTCACGACGGAAGTCGACGCCGAAACGCTCGCATCGATGCCAAGGTTATCCTCGACGGACACCAGGTCACGGCTGCTGTAGGGTCCGGCACCACGCTGAACCATTTCGCATGTCAACGACGCGAGACCAGCGTGAGGATCCGTCTCGGCATCATAACTTTTGGTTGCACTGGAGTTGTCGCTAGCTATGCTGCCATCGAGCGAGCCCCATTCGCCCAACGGAACCTCCGACACCAACCCGCCGGGCAGCCACATGGTGTAGGCGGCCGTGCGAAGCCACGGCATCGGCTGACAAACAATGGTCAGACCGTTTTTAAGGTGTGTCGTCGTAACAGGTGAGTCAGTGATCGTCGGCATGCCGTCGGTGGAGGATGAGCGTGGTGAAAAAAGAATAGGTCCGGTGATCAAAACAACAATCTCGACGGGACGTCACCAACGGAGAGTCGCTGTCGGACACCAAGATGCCGGTAGGGATTAAAGCGTGATCGCAACACACTCGACGGTTTGAACACGACCGATCAGCGTATGCGTTAATGCTTGATCGACATGGATATCCAACAACTGACCAGCCTGACGGCGTTTGCCATCAAAGACAACGATGCGGTCGCAATGTGTCCGACCAATCATTTGCAAGACGGCATGCTCATCGTCATCCGCGAGCGCCGCCTGTGATGCCTTCTTGCTCGGTCCCTCAACCAAAACCTGCACGGTCGAACCGACCAGATTTTGATTGTCTTCCTTGCTGATGCGATCTTGGACCGCGAGCAATTCGTTGTTCCGAGCCACTTTGACGGCGCGAGGCACATCGTCAACCAAAGTCGAAGCGGCTTTGGTGCCACCCCGTTCGCTGTACTGGAAGATGAAACTGTTTTTGAAACGACATCGTTCAATCAAATCGACCGATTGCTGAAAGTCCTGGTCGGTCTCACCGCAAAAACCGACGATGAAATCGCTGCTAACGGTTGCTTCGGGCAAGATGGTTTCGATCCGTTCGAACATCCGCATGTAATCCGAAATCGTGTAGCCGCGTTTCATCCGCTTTAGCATCACGTCGCTGCCCGATTGTGCAGGCACGTGCAAGTAAGGCGAGCACTTGGGCAGATCACGTACCGTCTCGAGCAGTTTGACACTCATGTCCTTCGGGTAACTGGTGACGAACTTCAGTCGCTCGATGCCGTCAATCTCGTGCAAGCGTTGCAGCAGGTCCGCCAGGTCGGTTTGCACCGCACCGTTACGATGGCGGTAGCTGTTGACCGTTTGACCCAACAGCGTGATCTCGAGGCAACCTTGCTCGGCCAATAATTCGGCTTCCGCCACGATTTGATCAGGATCGCGGCCCTGTTCGGGTCCACGTGTGTTGGGCACGACGCAGTACGTGCAAAACTTGTTGCATCCAATTTGAATTCGCAGGTAAGCCTGAAACGGCGTTGGCCGCATGGTTGGATCACGCAGCGGATCAAAGGTCTCATGACTGCGCGCGACAACTGATTGCCGATCATCTTTGCGACCCAGCGACACGGCCATCTGCCGCCCCTGCCCCGAGTGGATCTTGCCCAGCAAATCCGGAATCGCGTGTAGTTGCCCCGGGCCCACGATCATGTCGACAAAAGGAGCCCGGCGGAAAATCGTGTCTTGGTCTTTTTGGGCCATGCATCCCAGCACACCAATGGTTTTGCTTGGGTTGGCCGCTTTGGTCTCACGCAACTTCCCCAGCGCGGAATAGATTTTTTCCTCCGCATTCTCACGAATGCTGCAGGTGTTGTAGAGCAACAGATCGGCGTCGCTGGGCGTGTCGACGACTGAGTATCCATTGCGGCGCAAGTCAGCAATGACCATCTCGCTGTCCAGCACATTCATCTGACAGCCAACGGTCTTGATGTAGACGGTTTTGCTCATGTCGTGGACCAAGCGGAATTCAGAACCAGGTACGAACGGCCCCGTTAAATAACGGCCCCGTAAGATAACGTGTCGCCGTGATTGACTGAACGGGCTTCCTGGCCAACGGGCTTCCTGGCACAACGGCATCCCGCTGGATGACGATCACCACGCCGAAAAAGCGAACGCAACCGGCCTCAAAGCGTGAATTGGCCGCAAGGACTCAACCCGCCTCAAAAAATCGCGCGCCGGTGCCACCGCCGCCAATTGGGATTTGAACCCGCTGGCCGCAACGTGGGCAGTGGCCGTCGTAAGCCGTCCGATCCGCATTGCGATAAATGCGTCCGTACTGTTGGCAACAGCGAAAACGGATCCCCAGAAATGGATTCGGCGGGTTGGCTGAATTCTTGGTATCGACAGGTGGTTGGCCGGTTTCCGATGTCGCATCAAAAAACCGCCCGGCCGATTCGGGTTGATCAGCCATGCCGAGTGCCTCGCGTTTGCCTCGTAGTTGGTTACGCCTGATCTTCCTGAAGTTTTTCGATCGTCAACCGCAACTGAGTCCGAGCCCGATTGAGCCGGCTGCGGACGGTTCCGATTGACAGTTCCAGGATCGCGGCGATTTCTTCGTAGGACGATTCTTGCATTTCACGCAACACCAAAATCGCTCGATGTTGGGGCGTTAGTTGTTGCAGTGCAATCTGCACAAGCTGCACCTTATCGTGCCGAATCAGGTTCGCATCCACCGATTCGGACTGATCGACAACCTCACTGCCGACCTCGTCACGTTGTTGATCCAAGGAAATGCGAACCTGTCGACGTCGTTTGCGTGACAAAGCAATGTTGAATGCGACCCGGTACAGCCAAGTGAAAAACTGACTGTTTTGTTGGAAGGTATCGAGTTTGATAAACGCTCGAATGAATGCTTCCTGCGTGACCTCTTCCGCATCATGACACGAACCGGTGATCTGAATCATCGAAACGTAGAGCCGATCTTGATGCTTACGCACCAGATTCTCAAACGCGGATCGGTCACCGGTCAGCGCTGCCGCGATCCAGCGACCTTCTTCATCCGGCTCGGACGCCGCTCTGGGTGACTCCGAGTCCGTCATGATGGTGGTGGCCGCCTCTCTCGCCTAACTGAATTTCGAAACGCAGATTTCCGAACAGATCCGTCGCGGAGTCTAGCTACCGTCCATCGACCGCGGTACGTCCCGATGATCGGGATTGGTTTGCTGCAGCCAAAGAGGAATGCAAAAAACAGCGAGAAAAGTGACAAGCAAAGCCGTTCTCGACGCGGTTTCTTCTGGCCAGAGAAACGCGTGCCACCAAAATCGCCAGGTAACTAATGCAATCACGAGCGCGATCGGACATGCGATGGCAAGTCTAGCGAGCGGATCATCTCGATCGAGCGATTGCCTCTGGCCGCGAACGATGATCGAGAATCGTTGCAAGACACAACGGGTCGCCAATAGTGACGCCAGCGTCAGCACCAGCGCGGTCGCTTGCCAGCCAACGACGATCGCGATCACGGCGATTGTGGCAATCAAATCGATCAACCGACGCGTCGTCGATCCAAGTGGACTCAGCTTCAGATCGGCTTTTGGACACAGCGTTCGTGATAACACTCGACCCCAAAATCCAGCTGCCGCCAAAGCGGTGATCAATCGGACGGCAGCTTGAACGGCTTGGTCGGACCAACCCAACGTGTCGGCATCCCACCAGAGCCCCGGTGGCCACCGCAGCGGAAGCGTTAATTGCCACGGAACGATGGTGACCAAAGGCATCGTGATCATGCTGCAAACCAATACGCCTCCTGACCAGACCAGCAACCGATCAGGTAGCGCCGCACCATCAAATCGAAGGAGTCCCAGCGTCCACGCGATCGAGACTGCAAGCAAATGAAAAGCAAGCGTGATCAGCACACGGACGCTGATCGCCGGTGACACCAACAAGAGCGAAAACTGCGGCGACGTGTCGTAAGGAAGGTTCAACCGACAAAGCTCGACCACACCAATCAGAGCAAATGAAATGGCCACGGCCGCTTCAACGATCGGATACCGGGCTGCGATGGGCAGGCGACACCATCGGCATCGACCCTCGAGCCATAACCAACCAAAGACGGGGACGATATCGCGAGCTCTCAATCGGTGACAGCACTGCGGGCATGACGAATGCCCGGTCACGCGGTCCCCGCGAGGCAAACGCCAGGCGATCACGTTTAAGAAGCTGCCGACACAGCCTCCCGTGATCAGCAAATAACTGAACATCACGATTTCATTAGCCCGCGGCACTACAATGCGAGCGACTGGCAGTGATGTGCGAGAGACTCCAATCAACGTGAGTCCGACAACGTACAACGCCGTCAGAACGACATAACCAAACAACAACCCGACGGCGAGTTTTCGCAGTGGTCGTCGTCGCAACAAGTCAAATCACCTGACTACGGATTGTCATGATTCCAGAAAATCGATTGACGCTAGCCAACGACCACGAATTTCGTAGCGATGGCCAGTACGTGGTTTACTGGATGATCGCACAACGGCGGTTGACGTGGAATTTTGCGCTGCAGCACGCAATCGATCGCGCAATCGAATTCAATGTGCCGCTGATCGTATTGGAACCGTTGAGAGTCCGGTACCAATGGGCCAGCGATCGCTTGCACCGATTCGTTATCGAAGGCATGCGGGAAAACGCATCGGTCGCCGAGAATTTACCGCTGACGTATTACCCCTACGTCGAACCAAAGCCCGGCGCGGGTACGCCGCTGGTCCATCAGTTGGCCAAGCACGCCAGCGTCGTTGTGACTGACGAATATCCGTGCTTCTTTCTGCCGCACTTGATCGATGCGGTGCGACATCGAATCCCTGCCCGCTTGGAACTGGTTGACTCCAACGGTTTGCTTCCGCTGCGGTCAACCGACCGAACCTTTACGGTGGCTCACAGCTATCGGCGATTCATGCAAAAGCACATCGTTGACGCGCTGCAAATGATGCCGGATCCTGATCCCGCATCCGACGCACCCTTGGAAGCACCCACCGGTGTGCCTGACGCGATTCTGAAGCGATGGCCCGCTGCTGATTTTGCTGATTTGCTTGATGGTGATGGCATCTCATCATTCCCAATCGACCATGATGTGCCGCCCGTTGAGGAGACTCCAGGCGGTTCGATCACCGCATCGAAACGATTGGATGCATTCCTGAAAAGTAAATTTGACCGTTACGATGAAGATCGGAATCATCCCGATGAAGTCGCGACATCCGGAATGAGCCCGTACTTGCATTTTGGACATCTCTCGGCACACGAGTTTGTCACCAAAATTTTAGATCACGAAGAATGGACGCCCGACAACGTTGGCGCGGTCAACGGCAAGAACAGCGGGTTCTTCGGTGTTGGTTCGGACGCTGATGCGATCTTAGATCAGCTGCTAACGTGGCGCGAGATCGGCTTCAACATCGCGTTCCAAAACCCGGACACGTACGACAAGTTCGAGTCAATTCCCGATTGGGCCAAGGCCACGCTGGCTGAAACGCTTTCGGATGATCGCGAGTACGAATACACGCTCGAGGAGTTTGAAAACGCACGGACTCACGATGAACTGTGGAATGCCGCCCAGCGTGAGATTGTTCAAACCGGCCGCATGCACAATTACATGCGAATGCTATGGGGCAAGAAAATCCTGCACTGGACAAAGACCCCACAGGACGCGCTTGAGATCATGATTCATCTCAACAACAAGTACGGTTTGGATGGCCGCGATCCCAACTCGTACTGCGGCATTTTATGGGTGTTAGGGCGAACTGATCGAGCTTGGGGTCCCAAACGTCCCATCTTTGGCAGCGTGCGTTACATGACCAGCGATAGCACGCGGCGAAAAGTCAAACTCAAGCAGTACCTCGACAAATTCGGCCCGCAGGCAGCGTTGTTTTGACTAATCATCGACGCTGTAAGTCGTCATCGCGTCATGGCTCGATGTGTTAAGTGAACCATGATCACTCGCTGATTCTCTCTCAACCGCTGGTCCCATGCACTTGGATCGGAGGCGACATGGAACAAACCGGCGAAATATATCGCATTGTCGGTCACGCGAAACACAATCACGTACGGGAACTTGCGTAGCATGGCACCTCGCGATGGCTATCGCGTGTAGCCAAATGACTCTGGTCGTGCCCGAATGTCTGCGATGGTCAATTGCACCGCATCACGAAAGCGATTTCCCAATTTGATTGCAATCTGGTCGTAGTGACTTATCCCGTCCACGACATCGTCGCTGAACTCGGCGCTGAATCGCTCAACGCGAGTCATCAACTCTTCGCCACAATTCTTCCTCTGTCATGCATGTACTGGCGTCGCGGTGCATTTTTTCCAAGCGACGATCGGCTTCATCATCTACCCAATCGGGTAAGACCGGTATCTGTCGGACAGCGGCAATTTGGTCCCAGAGTTCGGTCACCAGTTGCAACTTTTCGTTGACCGGCAAATCGGCGAGGTCGGATGCACGAACCAAAATCAAATCTCACGCTTAAGGGGAACCGACAGTGTACCATGCGGTGATGGAGACTGCCGCTACGACATCACCATCGCCGTCCGGATAGGGTCCGGTCCTGCGACTTACGCAGGCGAATTGGCCACGCAGGTAAGAAGCGTTGACTTTGACGCTGATTTTGTTTCGTCAGACTCGCTCGTCAGTCGAAGTCTATTCCTGCGGCGGCTCGCCGGACCTCCCTCCCACCGGCGAGCCGTCGAGGCCCGGGCAAGCTCTCCGCCCACTCAGCCTGCGTTTCCAGCCGCCTGCTCTCCGATTGATCCCAGCGGACAAATTTGTGACCCAACCTCCCTCCAACGATGCGTCACTGTCCCAGCACCTCCGCGTCTTTGGCGACGATCACCACGACGCTTCAAAATGGACAACATCCTCGGCCGGCAACGATTGGCGAATTGATTCTCCCACCCAAGTTCCCGGCAGCGATGGATCAACCGAGCGTGGGCATTGTCAATCGGAGCTCATGCAACGTTGGTTGAGCGACGCCACCCTCGCGACCGGAACCAGCGCGGCCGTCGTGTACTTGCTTGATGACGACACCGAGCGGCTGAGCACCAAAGCGGTCTTTGGGCTCGCCTCGGCCGAGCGTGTCGGCACCAGCCGTCCACTGCGTGGATCACGAACAGACCTCGAAGCCATGATCCGCGGTGTGATCGCCGTTGACGACACGCTCATAGGACCGATTGACACGTGGCGATTCCCCGAGCCGTTTCCAGCCGCGATATGTGCGTGTCTTGGTGCAATTGACTTTCCTTTGGGAACGTTGTGGCTATTCGCCAATCAACCGACTGAGTTCAGCGATGCGGCATCGGCGGCGGCGCGGATAGCGGCAGCACAATTGTCGGCGTGGATTGATTCCGGACGCCACGCATCCGGACCAAACCTTGCGATCCGGACAGCAACGGATTCGCAAAACGCAACGAATCCACACAGTGATTCGGAACCGATTCATCCTCTGCCGTTGACCCCGGTTCATCCGGTTGCAAATGAGTTCGACGACGCGACCACCGCGTCGGCAAACATACGATCCGGTCATGACACGCTGGCTGAATCATTTGATTTGCTGCAGGAGAAAGCCACGACGCTGGACCGGATGGTCAATCATATCGCAACGTGGCAGCACCGCACCTTGCCGGTCGGAACACGGTTGGCTGGTGACTATCTGGTTGATGGTTGGATCGACGCGCCGATCGAAATCGCTCAAAGCTGGCACCACTGGGACGTTTTACCGGATGGCCAGTTGGCCATCGCGATGTGTGAAACGGCCATGCGTGGTCGCGGCGCACGCATTGACGTTCAAGACGTGCTGAGTGGAGCGATGGGCATGGCAACACTGAAGGCCCATGCCGCATACCGCCATCGACCTGAGGATGCTCTCTGGCGAATGCTCGATACCTTGTCGCAAATCGATGATCATCTCATCGACGATCATGGCCATTTTGCGTTGTCATTGATCTACGGCCACGTTGATCCCGACACGGGCGAAGCGGATTTAGCCACCTATGGCGACTGGCACTCGCTGGTCATTTCCCATCGCGGCTATCGACCGCTGGCGATTTCTGAAAACGCTAATCATCGCGATGCCATCGATGGACTCGACATGATGGTCGACAATCTGTTTGCCGACCCGGACACGCTCACGCATCCTCTTGATCGGCGTCCGGCTAAAACGCAAACCCGTTTGCAGCCGGGTGAGGTGCTGTTTATCGGTGGCGATTGGATGCGACACGCGGTGACACCGGATCATCCCAGCATGTCGACCCTGATCGGTAACACGATTGCGTCATCGTTGCGGGCAAAAAAACAGCATCCGCTTTCGGCGGTTCAGCGACGACTTTGCAAAACGGTTTCGTCGCAAGAGCGAACGGCAATCACATTGCATCGACTCGACATCGAGAAGTGATAACGAGTCGGCGAAGTCGCGACGTCGGCCAGCTGAACAAACAAGCGCCGACGATCGAAGCACCACGTCCGCTCCCGGCGACGGTGGCCTTTCGCTACACTTCGCGCCCCGAGAGAGGCAGCGGTGAGCCTCTCCGTCTTCACTGCCGATGCCTTACGTTCGATGAACCTCTCTCTGAAAGCCGACCTGACCGATCAAGTTGCTGTCGTGACCGGAGCCAGTCAGGGACTTGGCAAGGGTGTTGCCGTTGCGCTCGCACAAAATGGCGCGGTCGTCGTTTGCCTGGCTCGCAACGCTGAAAAACTCGCTGCGACGGTGGCGGACATTGAAGCGGCGGGCGGGCGCGGCGAAGCGTTACCTTGTGATGTCACCGATCGCGCCGCGGCGGCCGCGGCGATCGAGTCGACGGCTAAGAACCATGGGCGGCTCGATATTCTGGTGAATAATGCGGGCATCACTCGCGACAAATTGATGCGAGGCATGTCGGATGAGGAATGGGACGATGTGATCGCGACCAATCTGACCAGTTGCTTT